>NZ_JBHVFE010000124.1:0-20483 GCF_042801945.1 Kitasatospora sp. NPDC057542 | reverse complement strand
CGCCCGACGGGCCGCGGGCCGGTGCGCCGGCGTGCGGGCTGTGCCCCGGCTTGGGGTGCGCGCTCGCCGAGGCGCGCTGGGCGTCGGCCGTCGGGCCGGTCCCGGCACCGGACGTGGTCGCCGCCGCGCCCGGCCTGCTCGCCCCCGCCGGGAGCGCCACCCCCGGGGTGGGCGGTGGCAGCGGGGACGGCGCGGGTGCGGTCGGCGACGGGGAGGCCGGAGGCGGCTGCGCTGCTGGCTCCGAGGCGGAGGGGGTGGCGTCCGGCACCGCCGCCACGCGGACCTCGTCACCCGACCCCGGCCCGCACATCGCCAGGACGGAGGCCAGCACGGCTCCCGTCCCGACCATCGTGGCCGTCCAGGCCTTGCGTGACAGACGCCTCGGCGCCGTGGCGGTGGACCACGGCGGTGGCGGATTCGCCGGGACCGGCGGCTGCCAGGCGTTCTGCGGCCACTGCCATGGCCCTCCGGTGGGCTGCGCAGTCATGTGCTCCTCCTTCCAGTGGCCCCCCTCGAACCTTTCCGTGCTCAACGAGCGCGCCGACGCCGGGACATGACCCGGAAGAGGGGTTTGGACGGGCGCTGATTGCCACCGCGCCACATGCTGGGGCCATGGAGACCAACAGCACGTCCAAGCCCCTGGTCGAGGTGGCCGAGTTCCGGACCGACAGCCGCTACCGCCTCGTCCACTTCGAGGGCCATGGCTGGGAGCCGCTCGCGCCGGAGGAGTTCGAGCCCCGTGTCCACCAGCTCTTCCCCGACCTCGACCCGCGCGACCCCCAGCGGGTCCACTGGGCCGACCGCCCCTGGGAATGGCCCGCCTGGCACCCCGGCGAGGCCTGAACCGGCTCGGTACGGCCTGAACCCCGGCTCGGTACGGCCTGAATCGGCTTGGTGCGGAGCGCCGGCTTCGTTACGCTGGGCGGGTGAGTGTGGATCACTTCTGCTGCCGTCGGCCGGGTCGGGCCGTGGACACCTGCGCGCCGGAGGAATTCGGCGAACTCGTGCCCCGCGACCGCGACATCCGGTACGACCGGCTCGCGGGCGGGGCGCTGCCGGGCGGCTCCATGCCGGTGCTACGCCCCGAGCAGGTCGCGACGGCCTCCGCCTTCCTGCGTGCCTCGGCGCTCGTCGTCCACGACCTGCGCGAGCTGCGGGTCTTCCTCGCGGCTGCGGCCGCGGCCGGCGACGCGGTGGCCGTCCGGGAGGCGCAGTGAACGCGCCGGCCGGCACCGCCGGGTACGGCGAGGCGGCGGAGCAACTCGCCGTGCAGTACGAGAGCGTGAGCTTCGCCGAGGTGCACCGGGAGCTGCATCACCTGTACCCGGCCCCACCCGCGTCCGTCCTCGACGTCGGCGCCGGCACCGGCCGTGACGCCGCCGCCCTCGCCGCTCTCGGCCACCGGGTGGTCGCCGCCGAGCCGACCCCCGAACTCCGCGCTGTCGGCGAACGGTTGCACGCCGGTTCGGGCGTGCGCTGGATCGCCGACGCGCTGCCCGGACTGCCGCTGCTCGCCGCCGAGGGCGAACGCTACGACCTCGTCCTGCTCACCGCCGTCTGGATGCACCTCGCCCCTGCCGAGCGCCCGCCCGCCATGGCCGCGCTCACCCGCCTCCTGGCCCCCGCCGGCCGGCTCGCCCTCACCCTCCGCCACGGTCCTGTCCCACCCGGCCGCCGGATGTTCGACCTCCCGCCCGAGCTCACCATCACCCTTGCCGAGGCCTGCGGCCTGCGGCTCCTCCACCGCGCCGTCCGCCCCGACCTGCACGGCCGCGACGGGGTGCACTGGACGGCGCTGCTCTTCGAGCGGGAGGCGTAGCCGCTCAGCCGCGGCCCTGCCGGACGGTCTCGATCGGGAGGGGCGGGCGGACGGCCCGCGTGCCGTCCGCTACCAGGCCCCGAGCCGTACCTGGTGGTTGCGTTCCTGCAGGACGCGCACTGCACGTTCAGCTCGACCATCGAGGCCATCGCACCCGCCACCCTGGTACGCGCCAGATCCTCGCCGGCGAAGTGGAACCGGAACGCCATCCGGCCTCGCCCGGCGTGTAACTGACGTGACGTCACATCATGCCCGTGGTGCCGGTGGATGTGCCGCGCCCCGCGGTGTGTGGTGGTGCCGGCCCGCGTCATCGCCGCCGTACTGCCGGTCGTCGGCGAGCGGCGGACCTGGCGGCCGGCGTTCCGTGCTGCCGTCACGGTGTGCCGAAGCCCTCCTCGACCAGGCGGGTGGCCCAGCGGGTCAGGGCCGGGGTGAGGGGCGGGTGGGTGAGGCCGGCGGTGCTGGTGAGGCGGTCGGCGGAGCTGGTGTCGTAGCGGTCCTCGGAGAGGAAGGTGAGGGTCTCCGGGTCGGCGCCGGTGAGGGCGCGGGGGAGGCGGCGGACCAGGGCGACGGGGATCCGGGCGCGGGGCGGGCGGACGCCGAGGTGGTGGGCGAGGAGGGTGATCAGGTCGGGGAGGCAGGGGGTGGCGGGGTCGAGGACGGTGTGGGCCGTGAGCGGGGCGCGGTCGTGCTCGGGGACGGCGGCGAGGAAGCGGGCCAGGTGGTCCACGGTGACGACGGGGAGGAAGGTGCGCCGGGTGCCGGGCAGCAGGGGGAGGCGGCCGCGGTGGAGCTGGTGGACGAGCTGGGCCAGGCCCAGGTACTGGCCGGCCTCACCGGTCTGCGAGTGGCCGATGACGCTGCTGGGGTTGACGGTGGTGAGCGGGACGCCGAGGCCGGGTGCGGTGACCCGGACGGCGGCGTCGCCGAGGTGCTTGGAGGCCTCGTACGCGCCGAGGCTGGTGTAGAGCGCGGCGGTCGCGGACGGGTCGAGGGGGTACCGCGGCTGCGGGTCGCGGCCGACGCGGTAGCCGGAGAGGTGGACCAGGCGGCGCAGCCGGGGCCGGGTGGCGGACCAGTGCAGGGTGTGCAGGGCGCCGTGGACGTTGGCGGGTTCGGCCTGGGCGCGGGTGAGGCCGAAGGCGTAGCGGGCGGCGAGGTTGTGGACGTCGCGGACCTCGGCGAGCCGGGCGTCGTCCTCGGGGGAGAGGCCGAGTCCGGGGCGGGTGAGGTCGGCGGTGACGGTGGTCAGCGCGGTGCCGTCCGTGCCGTGGTCGTGCAGCCACCGGCGCAGGGCGTTCGCGCGGCCGGTGTCGCGGACGGCGGCGGCCACCGGCTCGCCGCGGGTGAGGAGTTCGAGGACCAGCCAGCGGCCGAGGAAGCCGGTGGCGCCGAGGACGAGGATGCGGGGCGGTGGGACGGGGGCCATGGTGAACTCCAGGAATCCAGAATCAGTAGACCGGTCTGCATATTTTTCGGGCAGGCGGAGGCGCGGAACGCCCTGCCCGTGCGCCGCCTATCCGCGGCCGAGCAACTGCCGGACGGCGTGCCGGGCGTGGTCCAGCGGTTCGCGGCTGCGCCGGACGGAGGCGAGCAGGACGGCACCCTCCAGCAGGGCGAGCACCTGCCCGGCGGCGACCTCGGCCTCCGCCGGGCCGAAGCCCTCGCCCTCCAGGCGGCCGGCCAGGACCTGCTGCCAGCCGGCGTACAGCTCGGCGCAGACCGTCCGCAGGGTCTCGTTGGTGCCGGCCACCTCCAGGGCGACGGTGGCGATCGGGCAGCCGCTGGTGTAGCGGGATTGCTCCAGACGGTCGGCGAAGGCCTCGATCAGGCGCTCGGCGAGGGCGGTGGTGCCGGCTCCCTCGGCGGCCAGGCCGGCGAGCAGCGCCTCGACCTCCTGGCCGGCCTGGGTGAGGGCGGCGGCCACCAACTGGTCCTTGCCGCCGGGGAAGTGGAAGTAGAGCGAGCCGCGCGGGGCGCCGGTGGCGGCCACGATCCGGTTCAGGCCCGTCCCGAAGTAGCCCTGCGCCTCGATCAGTTCCCTGGTGCCGGCGATCAGCCGGGCCCGGGTCTCCTCGCCCTTGACTCCCATGCGGCGATAGTAGACCGGTCTGCATATTCCTGTCGACGGGCCCTCGATCCCTTGTCAGCAGCGGAGTTGGGGCGGGAACCCGGTCCAGCGCAGCTCCTCCGGCAGATGGCCCTGGTCCTTCAGCAGCAGCACGGCGGGCGGCCGGCCGGGTGTGTAGCGCAGGACGGTCAGCGCCGCGTTGGCGGCGTTGAGGCCGAGCCGGCGCCAGGCGGGGGCGTCCAGCGCGTGCCGGACCAGCCAGCCGATCAGGAAGGCGTGGGTGACGACCAGTTCGTGCCGCTCCTCGCCGCCCGGCACCGGCCCGGTGAACCGCTCGACGGCCCGCCGCGCCAGCACCTCACCGTCGGCCCGCTCCTGCGCCGTGGTGGACGAGAGGCGGTCCAGCACGAACGCGGCGCTGTCGCCGGGAAGTTCCTCCCGCGGGGGCACGTACGGCACGAAGTCCCCGGCCTCCTCGCACGGCTCCGGCCGCACGCCGGTCAGCTGCTCCGCGACCAGCCGTGCGGTCTCGGCGGCCCGGGGCAGCGGCCCGTGGTGCAGCACCGAGACCGGGCGGCCGGCCGGCCGACGGCCCAGCAGGGCGGCCTGGCGGCGGCCGGCCGCGGTGAGCCCGCTGCTCTCGGACGCGGCCTCGCCGTGGCGGGCCAGGTAGAGGAAGCGGGTGGCGCGATCGGTCATGCCCAGGGACTCCTCGCGGTGGACGAACGGTGGACGCACCGGTCGACGAAACGGTGGGCGGAGATCACGTCGTCCCGGAGCGACGCACCGCGGGCCGCGCCCGGTTCCGGCTCAGCCCGCGTGGGCCTCGTCCAGCAGCGCCAGCTCCTGCGCCGACAGCCGCAGTGCCCCGGCCGCGATGTTGTCCTCCAGGTGCGCCACGTCGCCGGTGCCCGGGATGGCCAGCACGTGCGGGCCGCGGTGCAGGGTCCAGGCCAGCCGCACCTGCGCGGTGCCCACCCCGCGCGCCTCGGCCACCGCCAGGACCTGGGCGGGCTCGGCCGCGCCGGCGCCGTCCTGCCGTCCGGCACCGGCGATCGCGTAGAAGGGGACGAAGGCGATGTCCTGCTCCCCGCAGATCCGCAGCAGCTCGTCCTGTTCCGGGGTGGCCCCGATGCCGTACGGGTTCTGCACGCAGACCACCGGTGCGATGGTCTGCGCCTCGGCGAGCTGGTGCGGGTGGACGTTGGACAGGCCCAGCTGCCGGATCAGCCCGGCCTGGCGCAGCTCGGCCAGCGCGCCGAAGCGTTCGGCGACCGAGTCGGTGCCGAGGATGCGCAGGTTCACCAGGTCGAGGTGGTCGCGGCCGAGCTGGCGCAGGTTCTGCTCCACCTGGGCGCGCAGCCGCTCGGGGGTGCGGGCGTGCTCGACCCACTCGCCGTCGATGCCGCGGCCGGGTCCGACCTTGGTGGCGATCACCAGGTCGTCGGCGTAGGGCGCGAGCGCCCGGTTGATCAGCTCGTTGGCGGAGCGCAGCGGGGAGAAGTAGAAGGCCGCGGTGTCGATGTGGTTCACGCCCAGCTCGACCGCGCGGCGCAGCACCCGCAGCGCCTGCTCGCGGTCGCGCGGGACGGCGTGCGGGACGAGCGCGGGGCCGGTCTGCGGCAGGCGCATCGTGCCGAAACCGATCCGGTGGACGGTGCGGTCGCCGAGCTTCCAGGTGCCGGAGGCGGCGGCGGTGATGGCGGTGGCTGTGGTGCTGTCGGAAGTCATGCCGATCATGATCGGCACTGCACTAGCCTGACCGCCAATGATTCGAACATGTCTGAATCCACGGGGGGTGGGGCGTGGCGGCCGAGCTGCTGTTCACGGCGGGTGACCTGGCACGGATGCGCTTCGCGGTCTCCCCGATGTGGGAGGTCGGCCCGAGCCTGCGCCTGCTGCGCTCGGGCCTCCCGCACGCCGTCCACCAGCCGTGGGCGGAGCAGGTGCGGCCCCGGCTCGCGGCGCTCGGCCCGGCGTACGGGCTGCTCGCGGAACTCGTCCCGCCCACCGGCTACGTGCCCGACTTCATCAACCCGGCCCCGGACGGGCCGGCCCCCACGCTGGCGCAGGAGCTGGCGGCGATCCGGGCCACCCCGGCCGAGCGGGTCCGCCGCGACCTCGACCGGCTGCGGGACGGCGACGGGCTCGGCCCCCGGCTGCGCGCCCTGTACGGGGATCCGGTGGGCGGGCTCGTTCGGCTCACCGAGGCGGTCGAGGCGTACTGGGAGCTCGCACTCGCCCCGTACTGGGCGCGGATCCGCGCCGTTCTGGACGCGGACGTGCTGCACCGCGCCCGCCAGGCGGCCGAGCACGGGGCGGCGCGGGTCCTGAACGACCTGCACGCCGAACTCCGTTGGACGGAGGGCACCCTGCGGCTGTGCCACCGCACCAGCCCGCTGCCGGGCCGGACGACCGGAGCGGGGCTGCTGCTGATCCCGTCCGTCTTCACCGGCCCGGCGCTCTACTCCCGCCTCGTTCCGCCGGATCCGCCGCAGCTCGCCTACCCGGCGCGCGGCATCGGCACCCTCTGGGCGGCAGCCCCGGCGGCCGGCACCGAGGCCCTGTCCGCCGTCCTCGGCCGGTCCCGCACCCGGCTGCTGGCGGAGCTGGCGGCCCCGGCGTCCACGACCGAGCTCGCCCGGCGCACCGGGCTCTCGTCCTCGGCGGTCTCCCAGTACCTGACGGCACTGCGGGACGCCCGTCTGGTCAGCGCCCACCGGGCCGGGCGGTCGGTGCTGTACGCGAGGACGGCGTCGGCGGAGGCGTTGCTGGCGCCGCTGGGGGAGGGGTGAGCACGCGTTCCCCCGACTACCGCAATGTCAGCCGGGCGCACCGGTGTCATCGGGCCGGATGCGCCGGCCGCCCGTACCGTGCGGGACATGACACCCAATCGGCACCCCCGGCACCACCGCCGCCATCGGACCGTCCTCGTCGCCGCACTGCTCGGGGCCGCCTTCGGCGCCGTCGCGCTCACCGGGGCACCCGTACAGCCGGCCGCCCCGACCTCCGGGGCCCGGCTCCGCCCGGCCGGTGCGCCGCCGACCGTGTACGGGCACCGCGGCGCCGCCTCCGCCGCGCCCGAGAACACCCTGGTGTCGGACGAGGTGGCTCGCCGGGCCGGCGCCGAGTGGATCGAGAACGACGTCCAGCCCAGCAAGGACGGCATCCCGTACGTGCTGCACGACGACACCGTGGACCGCACCACCGACGGCACCGGCCGGATCCGCGACCTGACCGCAGGGCAGCTGGACGCGCTGGACGCCGGCTCCTGGTTCGCCCCGGCTTACGCGGGCACCCGCCTGCCGACCCTCGCCGCCCAGCTGGAGGACCTGCGCACCCGCGGCGGCAGGCTGTTGCTGGAGATCAAGGGGCCGCACACCCGCGACGAGGTCGCCCGGATCGTCCGGGAGGTGCGCGACCACGGCATGGCCGACCGGGTCCTCGTCCAGAGCTTCGAGGTGGACGCCCTGCGCCACACCCGTGCGCTGGCGCCCGAAGTGCCGCTCGGGCTCCTGCGCGCCACCCTGGACACCGACCCGGTCGCCACCGCCCGCGACCTCGGCCTGGCCGCCTACAACCCCTCGGACGACGCGCTCTCCGCCCGTCCCGGCGTGGTCGGGGAGCTGCACGCCGCCGGCGTGGCCGTCAACGTCTGGACGGTCGACCAGCCCGCCCGCTGGAAGGCCCTCACGGCGGCGGGCGTCGACGGGATCGTCACCAACCGCCCGGCCGAGCTGGCCGGTTGGAACGCGGCCTGGTCGGCCTCGGGCGTCGGCGCCTAGGCTGCCCGGTGTGGAGATGGAGAACGCGGCAGGCGCTCAGCCGGTGGACGACCAGGCCGTGGCGGACCGGATCCGGAACCACTGCGGCCTGGTCCCCGAACCGCGGGGCTCGCTGACCGCCTTCGACGGACGCCTGGTCATCGACCCGGACACCCGGGTGGTCACCGTGGACGGCCGTGAGGTGCGGCTCAACCGTGCCGACGTCAAGCTGCTGCGCGGCCTGGTCGAGCTGGGCGAGGGTGTGCACGAGCCGTACTCGATCATGTGGAAGGTCTACAACGCACCGTGCCACCCCCATGAGCTGAGGTACCCGATGACGGTGCTGAGGGCGAAGCTCGGCGAGCCCACCTGGATCGTACGGACCGAGGAGGGCTACGGCCTGCGGCCCCCGGACCTGCCGTAGCCGGTCGGCGGCCGGGAGCCCGCTCCCCCTCCGCGGGCCGGTCCGACAGACCGGCGGCCGCCGATGGGACCCGCCGCGCCGGGTGGCGGGGGCGGTCTGGGAAGCTGCGGGCATGACGCTTCCGATCCTTCGCTGCGCCGTCCTGGACGACTTCCAGGGCGTCGCCACCAGCAGCGCCGACTGGTCCCCGGTGGCCGACCGGGTCGCGGTGACGGCCTTCCGCGAGCACTTCGGCTCGGAGGAGGAACTCGCCGCCGTCCTCGCCGAGTTCGACATCGTGGTCACCCTGCGCGAGCGGGTGCCCTTCCCGGCCTCGCTGTTCGCCCGGCTGCCGCGGCTCAGGCTGCTGATCGCCTCCGGGATGCGCAACGCGGCGATCGACCTCGCGGCCGCCGAGGCGCACGGGGTGACGGTCTGTGGCACCGCCAGCTCCGGCACCCCGCCGGTCGAGCTGACCTGGGCGCTGCTGCTCGGCCTGGCCCGCGGCATCGTCCAGGAGAGCACCGCGCTGCGCGAGGGCGGCCCCTGGCAGAGCACCGTCGGCGCCGACCTGCACGGCCGGACGCTGGGGCTGCTCGGCCTCGGCCGGATCGGCGGCCGGGTGGCCGAGGTCGGTCTGGCCTTCGGCATGGACGTGGTCGCCTGGAGCCGGAGCCTGACCGACGAGCGGGCCGCCGGGGCGGGCGTGCGGCGCGCGGCCACCAAGGAGGAGCTGCTCCGCGAGAGCGACTTCGTCTCGATCCACCTCGCGCTCAACGCGGGCACCCGGCGGCTGATCGGTGCCGCCGAGCTGGCGTTGATGAAGCCCGGGGCCTACCTGGTCAACACCTCCCGGGCGGCGATCGTCGACCAGGGTGCGCTGCTCGCCGCGCTCACCGGGGGCCGGATCGCGGGCGCAGCGGTGGACGTCTTCGACATCGAGCCGCTGCCCGCCGACCACCCGATGCGCACCGCGCCCCGGCTGCTGGCCACCCCGCACCTGGGGTACGTGTCGCAGGACAACTACCGGCGCTACTACGGGGAGGCGGTGGAGGACATCGCGGCCTTCCTGGCGGGCGAGCCGATCCGCCGACTGGGTTGACGCCTCCGGCGCTCGGGATGCCCGAGCCGCATACTGACGGCATGACGCGTGGAGACGGTGGCCGGGGCCCGGACCGACGCGGGCTGCTGCGGGCGGGTGCGGCGGCGCTGGTGCTGGGCGCGGCGGGCTGTACGGGCGGGGGCGGTTCGCAGGTGACGGGCACGAGCCCGGCCGCAACTGCCACCGGGACGCCCACACCGGCACCCACACCGACGCCCACCCCGCTGCCCCACCCGCCCCTCTGGCAGCCCGGCCCCGGCGAGATCCAGCCCGACGTCAAACGCCGTGCCGTCGAGCTGGTCGCCGCGCTCGGCGCCTGGCCGCCCGGCGGACAGGGCGCGGAGGCGGCCCGGGCCCGGGTGGCGGCGCTCGGCCTGCCGCCCGCGCTGGCGGACCGGGCGGGCCCGCTGGCCCCGGCGGCGGCCGAGGCGAGCCTGGAGGTGATCGTCGCCCAGTACGGCGGCATCCTCGCCGACTCGGCGAGCGTGCTGGTGGTCTGCCGTCAGTGGACGCGGGGCCCGGACGGTTCGGTGGCCGAGGGCGGCACCACGGTGGACGTCCGGCTCAGCCGGGCCGAACCACGCTGGGCCGTCACCGAGCTGCATCCGGGGGACGCCGGCCCGGCCGCCGCCTCGCCGCCGTCCGCGGTGGCCCGGGTGCTGGCCGAGCCCCGGATCGAGCTGCCGCCCGAGGCCGCCGCCGACCTGCGCAGCGGCACGGTGCACGACAGCGTGCTGGAGGCGATGCTGCGGCTGGCCGGCCCGTACACGCTGTCGGTGAGCGTGGTGCGGACCGGCCACCCGCTGGACGTCTTCGGGACGACCCGGCCCAGCGACCATCCGCTGGGCCGGGCCTTCGACGTCTGGCGCATCGACGGCCTGGCCGTGGTCGACCCGGGCACGCCCCGGCAGTTGATCGAGTCCTTCATGCGGGACGCGGCAGCCGCCGGTTCGTACAACGTGGGCGGTCCGGTGGCGCTCCCGGGCGTCGGCAACCGGTTCTTCACCGACGACACCCACCACGACCACTGCCACGTCGGGTTCGACCACTGACGGACGGGCGTCAGCTGACGTTGACCCCGCTCCAGGCCGCCGCGACCGCGTTGTACTCGGTGCTGCCGGCGCCGTACAGGTCGCGGGCCGCGTTCAGCGAGGCGGCGCGGGCGCCCTTGTAGTTGGTGGTGGAGGTCATGTAGACGGTCAGCGCGCGGTACCAGATCTTGGCGACCTTGTCACGGCCGATGCCGGTCACCGTGGAGCCGTTGCAGGTCGCGCTGTTGTAGGTGACGCCGTTGAGGGTCTTGCTGCCGCTGCCCTCGCTGGCCAGGTAGAACCAGTGGTTGCCGACGCCCGAGGAGTTGTGCACGTCGAGCTTGCCGACGCTGCTGCTCCAGCAGTCGGCCGAGCGGCCGTCCAACGAGGGCTTGTCGAAGCGGCGCAGCCACGGCGGGGTGGACTGGTCGCTGAACAGGTAGTCGCCGGTGTCGACGCTGTTGTTGGCGTAGAACTCGACCATGGTGCCGAAGATGTCGCTGGTGGACTCGTTGAGGCCGCCGGACTCGCCGCTGTAGCGCAGGTTGGCGGTGGCGCTGGTGACGCCGTGGGTCATCTCGTGGCCCATGGTGTCGAGGTCCACCTGCTCCGGGTCGGTGGTGCCGTCGCCGTCGCCGGTCATCATGCAGAAGCAGGTGTCGGACCACTGGGCGTTGTCCCAGTTCGTGCCGACGTGGACGAAGACGGTGGCGCCCTTGCCGTCGTTCTTGATGCCGCTGCGGCCGTGGACGTTCTTGTAGTAGTCGTACGTCCAGGCGGTGTTGGCGTGGGCGTCGACGGCGGCGGTGGAACGGTCGGAGGAGAACTTCTTCCCGTCGCCCCAGACGTTGGTGGTGCTGTTGAACGGGGTGCCGGAGGAGGCCTTGAGCGAGCTCGCGGAGAGGTTGTTGGCGTCCTTGGTGACGTGGCCGCGGACCGGGTCGGTCAGGGTGTAGCCGCCGCCGGTCTTGGCGGTGGTGTCGATGGTGACCGTGCCGGTGTACTCGGAGTTCCCGGTGCCGGACGCCTGGTGCTCGGCGTCGTAGGACTCGATCTGCTCGCCGGTGGTGGCGTCGGTGACGACCACCTTGCCCGCGGGCTGGCCGTGCTCGCCGGTGCCCTCGACGGTGGTGCGCCAGGCCAGCCGGGGCGTGCCGTCGGCGGCCCAGACGACCAGCTCGGGGGTGCTGACGGCGTCCTTGACGCCCGGGGCGGCGGCCAGCGCGCCGGCCGCGCCGGACTGCGCGGTCACCTTCGGGACGGTCGACCTCACGGCGGCGTCGTGGGCGGCCGCGCGGGAGGAGTCCTTGAGCTTGCCCTTGGCGTCCTGGTGGACGACCAGGTCGCCGCCGACCACCGGCAGGCCCTGGAAGGTGCGGTCGAAGCGGACGTGCGAGGCGCCGTCGGCGTCCAGCACGACGTCCTTGAGCACGAGGTCCTGACCGGCGCCGAAGCCGAACACCCCCGCGTTGCGGGCGACGTTGGCGCGGGCCTGGGATATCGCGGCCTCGCGCGTGCCGGTGGCGGCGGAGGCCGTGGCGGCCGGAACGGTGGCGCCGGCGAGGGCAGCGACGATCGCGACGGCTCCGGCCACGCGGGCACGGCGGGAGAGGGGCGTGGGGGTCACTCTGACTCCAGTGGGGGTAGCTGTGCAGGGAAAGGAGCTGCGACAGAGATTGACGGCGGTCAGTCAGGTTCAGCTAGAGGAAAGGTCATAACTTTGCCAAGTCGTGTCCTTGGGTCATCAAAAATGATCGAAAGTTAACAGGGGCTCTACAGTGCGGTCGTGACGATCGACTACCAGTGGCGCGGCCCGCTCGCCGACCCCGAACTCGACGCCCTGCACGCCGAGGGCTTCGGCCACCCCGCGGGCGACCTCGTCGGCGAGTGGCTCGCTCGGCTGGAGCGGCACAGCCTCGGCTGGGTGACCGCCCGCCGCACGGCCGACGGCGCCCTGGTCGGCTTCGTCAACCTGGCCTGGGACGGCGGCGCCCACGCCTTCCTGCTCGACACCGTGGTCGCCCCGGACGCCCAGCGGCAGGGCATCGCCACCCGCCTGGTCGCCGAGGCCGCCGACGGCGCCCGCGCGGCCGGCTGTGCCTGGCTGCACGTGGACTTCGAGCCGCACCTGCGCCCCTTCTACCTCGACGCCTGCGGCCTGCGTCCCACCGCTGCGGGGCTGTTGGCACTCTGAGGCAGGCTCTAGGCTCCCGACCCATGGACGGATGGGTGGGGGCCTGGACCGGCGGCCGGGCGGCGGTCCACGTGGGCGACGTGGCGGACTTCAACGCGCAGTTCTTCGCCCCCGGCATGGACGCGGCGCAGCACCTGCGGCGGCTGCGGCACGCACACCACTACGCCTGCCTGGCCGCCTGCTACAGCCCCGAACCGGCGCTGCTGGTGCTGCCCGCCGAGGTCGCGCCGGAGTGGACCGACTGGCTGGCCCGGGAGCTGGAGTGGGGCCCGGTCGAGGTGCACAGCGGTGTGGCGCCGGACCGGACGGTGGCCGAGGCCCTCGCCGACCGCCCCGCCCTGGCGGCACGGATCGCGGACTCCGGGCGACCGGTGGTGGGCTGGGGCCGGACGGCCGCGCAGGGCGAAGGGCCGGAGCTCACCGCCGTGCGCCGCTACGAGTCCAAGGCCGCCGCGCACGACCTGTTCACCGACCTCGCCCCCGAGCACCCCGGCATCCGCCCGACACACCAGGAGCGCCCCGGCAGCCGGCGCCGGGCGGCCCGTCGGCTGACCGCCCGCGCCGCCCGGGGGCTGACCACGGTGCTGAAGAGCCCGTACGGCGTCGGCGGTTACGGCACCGTCGTGGTGGAGCCTGCCGAGCTGTTCGCAGCGGGCGGCGGTGGGGCGCTGCTGCGCCGCCTGGTGCGCGCGGAAGTCCTGCCAGGTGAAGGCGTGTTGCTGCTGGAGGAGCACGTGGACCCGGGCCCGGGCGCCCGGCTTCGCGATCTCACCTACGACGCCCTGGTCGGCTCGGACGGCACCGTCCACCCGGTCGGCGCGGGTGCCATGGACGTGGCCGGCACCCGCTACCAGGGCGTCACCGTCGGCCCCGGCACGGTGCCGCAGGAGGCCGCCGCCACCGCCTGCCGGTTCGCCCTCGCGGTGGGGGAGCGGCTCGCCGCCGAGGGCTACCGCGGCTGGTACGACGTCGACTTCGTCACCGACCGGGAGCGCCGGCTCGCCCCCACCGAGATCAACCTGCGGCTCACCGGCCCGGCCGTCGCCTTCGTCCTCGCCGCCCGCCTCGACCAGGTACGCGGCCAGGGCCACCTGGTGCGCACCCTGGACGGGATGCCGCTCGGTGCCCGGCTCGCCCCGGCGGCGCTGCACGACCACCTGGAACGGCTGCGGCCGCGCTGCGCCCGGCTCGGCGTCACCCTGCTGCCACTGATCCCGACGGCCTGCCACGAGCCGGAGCCCACCGTCGGCCTGGCCCTGGCCGGGCCGGACGCCGAGGCGCTGGACGCGGCCGAGGCGCTGGTCGCCGCCGCGAACCACGGGCTGGCCGGGATGTTCGAAGCGCTCCGGTGAGCGGCCGTCACCCCTTTCCGGCCGGCGGACGCCAGAGCACGAAGCGGACCAGCACCAGCGCCGCGAGCATCAGCGGGACGTTGAACGCGAACACCAGCGCAGCCTCGCGCGGCCAGTCGGTGGCCTTGGTGAGCCGGTAGAGGTTGTCCTGCGGCCACCAGTTGACCAGCAGCCAGGTGATCGACAGATGGGCCGGCAGTGAGAGCCGGCGCGGCCTGCCCAGCCGCAGGACGGCCTCGAAGCCGCTGGTGAGGTAGACGATCCCGGCGCCGAAGGCGAGGTTCTCGCACAGGTAGAGCAGCCGGAACAGGGCGTTGTACGGGGCGGGGACGCCGGTGACGTCGGTCGAGCCGGGGAAGAGCACATCGGTCGTAGCCCAGGCTCCCCCGGCGAACACCAGGACGCAGAAGACCGCCGCACAGCCGTTCACGAAGCGCGAGTCCCCGGAACGTCCGCCCCCGGCCTTGCCGCCGCCCTTGCCGCCGCTGCGGCCGCCCGCCTTGGCGGAGCGCGGGGCGGTGTGCTCCGGCGGGGCCGGCAGCGGCAGCGCCGCGCGGTCCAGCTTGCCCGCCCGAGTACGCGGCAGCTCCGGCACCGGGACGACGGCGGCGGGCACCGCCCGGCCTTCGAGCTCCGTCCTCAGGTACTGCGAGAGCGACCAGCCGTCCGCTCCCTCGGCGTCCGGAGAGGTCACCGCGTAGCCGACCAGCAGCCGCTCCCCGGGCGTCGGCTCCACCTCGACGACCGCCGCCTCCCGGACCGCCGGGTGGCCGCGCAGCGCGCCCTCGGCCAGCGCAGCGGCCCGCACCCGCGCCAGCGCCGTGGTCGCCCGCTCCGCGCCGAGCGGGCCGACCACGCTCGCCGCCCGGGCCGTGAACTCCAGTACGCCGTCCGCCCGCAGCCTCCCGAGGTCGCCGGTCAGCAGCACCCGCCCGTCCGGGTCGAAGTCCGCCGGGACGAAGCGGCGCGCGGTCTCCTCGGGCCGGTTCAGGTAGCCGCGGGCCAGCCCGGCGCCGCCGATCGCGATCTCGCCGAGCCGCCCGTGTTGCAGCGGCGTGCTGTCAGGCCCCAGCACGTACACCCGGGTGCCGGGGAAGGGCCGGCCGACCAGCGAGACCCGTTCGGCGCCGTCGGCGGCGGCCGCGCCCCGGGCGTCGAACCAGGTGCTGTCCACGGTGGCCTCGGCCAGGCCGTAGACGTTCAGCACCCTGGTCCGCTCGCCGAGCAGCCGCTGCAGGCCCGACTGCTCGTCCAGGTACCACTTCTCGGCGCCGACGGTGAGCAGCCGCACCCCGGGCAGCCCGCTGCCGGTCCGTGCCAGGAGCGTGGTCAGCCGGCGCGCGGTGCGGACGTTCAGTTCCAGGACGGTGATCCGCTCGGCCGCGACCAGGGCGGGCAGCGCGCCGAGGTCGGCGGTGCGGTCCAGGGTGAGGTTGAACGGGGTGACGACCAGGGTGGCGCCGGTGCCGAGGGCCCGGACCCAGTCGGCAGTGAAGACGTCGAACTCCAGGCTCGCGGTCTGCAGGATCCGGTCCTCGGCGGTGAGCCCGTACACCTCGCGCCAGCCCTCGTACGCGGCCAGCAGGTTGCGGTGCTCGATCAGCGCGCCGGTGGGCAGGCCGGTGGAGCCGGAGGTGTAGAAGACACAGGCGAGGTCGGTGGTGGAGACCTCGGGCGGCTCGAACGGTGTCTTCGCGGGGTCGGCCGTGTCGACGCAGACCAGCCGCGCCCCGCCGGCGTCCGCCAGCCGCACCCGGTGGCGCTCCTCGGTCACCACCATGTCCGGCGCGGCGTCCGCCAGCACGTGCCGCAGCAGCGGGTCCGGCGCGGTGGGCTCCAGCGGAACGAACGCCGCGCCCGACTTCAGCACGGCCAGCAACGCCACGTACACCTCGGTGCCCCGGCCCAGCGCGACCGCCGCCCGGCCGCCAGGGGCCAGGCCCCGCTCCGCCAGCACGGCGGCCAGCCGCGTGGCCCGCGCGTCCAGCTCCCGGTAGCTCAGCTCGTGGTCGCCGCAGCGCACGGCCGCCGCCCCCGGCGCCCGGTGAGCCTGCCGCTCGACCAGCCCGTGCAGGGTGCCGGCCCGCTCCTCGGTCATCCTCGTCCCCCCTCGTCCCCTCGGAGGCACGATCCTCCTCCCAACTCCCGCCGGGCAACAGGGTTCTGGCGCGTCCACGCCTCGGACGGCCCGGCCGGCCACCGGAGGCCGGCTGTACTCTGCACGCGGACGGACGGCGCCGGCCCGTCCGGTGCGGCGCCCCGTCCGCACCCTGCCCGGCGCCGCGATCGGAGTCCCGCTGCCATGAACTCGTCCGCCCCCGACCTCGCCGGGCCGCTGCTGCGCACCCGGGACGTGGACGTCGTGCGCGACGGCCGCCACCTGCTGCGCGGGATCACCCTGGAGATCCGGCCCGGAGAGCACTGGGCGCTGCTCGGCCCGAACGGCGCGGGCAAGTCCACCCTGCTCGCGCTGCTCGGTGCGGTCTCCCACCCCACCCGCGGCGAGGTGGACGTGCTCGGCCGCCGGCTCGGCCGGGTGGACATCCGCGAGCTGCGCGCCCACCTCGGGCACGTCAACCCGCGCCACCCGCTGCGTTCGCCGCTGACCGTGCGCGAGGTGGTGCTCACCGGGCACACCAACACCATCGAGCCGGAGTTCCACCGCAAGCCGGCCCCGGAGGCGCTGGAGCGGGCCGAGCAGCTGATCGAGACGCTCGGCATGCGGGCGATGGCCGAGGCCGCATGGACCACGCTGTCCCAGGGCGAGCGCGGCCGGGCGCTGATCGCCCGCGCGCTGATGCCCAGCCCCCGGCTGCTGCTGCTCGACGAGCCGGCCACCGGGCTCGACCTGACCGCCCGGGAACTGCTGCTGGACAGCCTGGACCTGCTGCGCCACCAGTACCCGGAGCTGGCCAGCGTGCTGGTCACCCACCACCTGGAGGAGCTGCCGGAGAGCACCACCCACGCCCTGCTGCTGCGCGGGGGCGAGTGCGTCGCGGCCGGGCCGGTGGGCGAGGTGATGACCACGGAGCTGATCAGCGAGACCTTCGGCCACCCGATCCGGATCAGCCGTCACGAGGGCCGCTGGACGGCCCGGGCCGCCGCCCGCCGCACACCGGGAAGGTAACGGTTCAGGGGGTGGGTGTAGACGGAAAACCTTCTTTACGTAAGGTATGCCTTAGCTAATGATGGTCTGCTGGTCCCCAGCCGGCCACACTGCCTCGGCACACCCATGCCCTTTTCCGTTGGAGCCCGCATGTCCGCCCGCCGCCGTTCCACCGCAGCCGCGCTGCTCACCCTCGCCGTGGCGACCGCAACCCTGGCCGGCTGCGCGTCCAAGAAGGACGACAAGGCGGCCTCCGCCGACGCGGTCAAGGTGAACGCGACCGACAGCGCCTGCGAGGTCTCCAAGACCAGCTTCCCGGCCGGCCACGTCGTGCTGGACATCAGCAACAAGGGCTCCAAGACCACCGAGGTCTACGTCTACGGCGACGGTGACAAGATCATCACCGAGCGTGAGAACATCGGCCCCGGCACCAAGACCAGCATCAACGCCGAGATCAAGGCCGGCTCGTACGAGATCGCCTGCAAGCCGGGCATGGTCGGCAACGGCATCCGCCAGAAGATCACCGTCACCGGCGAGGGCGGCAGCGCCGCGCCGGCCGACCCGCGCCTGGCCGCCGCCGTCGACGCCTACCGCACGTACGCCCAGGAGCAGGCCGACGCCACCATCCCGGCCGTCGAGGCCTTCGCCGCCGCGATCAAGGCGGACGACCTGGAGAAGGCCAAGTCGCTGTACGCGCCCTCGCGCACCGGCTGGGAGCGCACCGAGCCGGTCGCCGAGAGCTTCGGCGACGTCGACCCGAAGACCGACACCCGCGAGGACAAGCTGGAGCCGGGCCAGGCGTGGACCGGCTGGCACAAGCTGGAGAAGTCGCTCTGGGTCGACGCGAAGATCGGCGACGACGAGAAGAAGCTCGCCGACCAGCTGGTCGCCGACCTCAAGGACTGGCAGAAGAAGATCCCCGAGGCCGAGATCACCGGGACCAGCATGGCCAACGGCGCCAAGGAGCTGCTGGACGAGGTCGCCACCAACAAGATCACCGGTGAGGAGGAGCGCTACAGCCACACCGACCTGGCCGACTTCCAGGCCAACGTCGAGGGCGCGCAGAAGGCCTACGAGCTGCTGAAGCCGGTCGCCTCCGAGAAGGACGCGGAGCTGGCCAAGACGCTGGACTCCGAGTTCGCCGCCATCAACACCCTGCTGGCCAAGTACAAGCAGGCCGACGGCACCTTCACCTCCTACGACAAGGTCACCGAGGCCGAGCGCAAGACCTTCTCCGACGCGGTCAACTCGCTGAGCGAGCCGCTGTCGAAGCTGGCCGCCGCCGTGGTCGTCAAGTAACCGGCCACGCACACCCGGAGTACCACCCCCACCGACGCCGTGGCGGCCCGCGATCCGGGCGCCACGGCCTCCGTGGGCCAGCGCACAATCCAGCACAGCAGAAGGGCCCGCCCGCAGATGGACGCGGAGAACGAGCAGCAGAACGGGACGCCGGCCGCCGCCGACGCCGGCGAGACCAGGGGCGCGGTCAGCCGGCGCGCCGTCATCGGCTGGGCCGGTGCGGGCGTCGCACTCGGCGCCGCGGCCGTCGGCTCGGTCGCCGCGGCGACCCGGCAGGACGACGTCGTCCCGGTGGCCGCCCCGGTCGGTGCCGAGGTGCCGTTCTACGGCGAGCACCAGGCGGGCATCTCCACCCCGGTCCAGGACCGGCTGCACTTCGCCGCCTTCGACGTCTCCGAGAAGGCCACCCGGGAGTCCCTGGTCAAGCTGCTCAAGGAGTGGACCAAGGCGGCCGCCGCGATGACCGGCGGCCGCGAGGTCGGCACCGGCGCGGTGCCCGGTTCGCCGGAGGCGCCGCCGGACGACACCGGCGAGGCCCTCGGCCTGCCCGCCTCCCGGCTCACCCTGACCATAGGCTTCGGCCCGAGCCTGTTCGAGAAGGACGGCGTGGACCGCTTCGGCCTCCAGGCCAAGCGCCCCGAGGCCCTGATCGACCTGCCGAACTTCAAGGGCGACAAGCTCGACCCGACCCGCAGCGGCGGCGACCTCTGCGTCCAGGCCTGCGCCGACGACCCGCAGGTCGCCGTGCACGCGATCCGCAACCTGGCCCGGATCGGCATGGGCACCGTCAACATCCGCTGGTCGCAGCTCGGTTTCGGCAAGACCTCCTCGACCACCCCGGACGAGCAGACCCCTCGCAACCTGATGGGGTTCAAGGACGGCACCCACAACATCGCGGGCACCGACACCGCCAAGCTGGCCGACCACGTCTGGGCCGCCCCCGGCGACGGCCCGGAGTGGATGACCGGCGGATCCTACCTGGTCGCCCGGCGGATCCGGATGCACATCGAGACCTGGGACCGCGCCTCGCTCAAGGACCAGGAGGACACCTTCGGCCGCACCAAGGGCGAGGGCGCCCCGTACGGCAAGGGCAAGGAGCACGACGCGCCGGACCTCAAGGCGATGCCCGCGACCTCGCACGTCGCGCTCGCCCACCCGGACGCCAACAGCGGCCTGATGATCCTGCGCCGAGGCTTCTCCTTCACCGACGGCACCGACGGCCTCGGCCGCCTGGACGCGGGGCTGTTCTTCCTCGCCTACCAGCGCGACACCCGCAAGGCCTTCGTCCCGCTCCAGCAGAAGCTCGCGGCGAGCGACAAGCTCAACGAGTACATCCAGCACGTCGGCTCCGCCCACTTCGCCTGCCCGGCGGGCGTGCGCAAGCCGGGGGAGTGGTGGGGCCAGGCCCTGTTCGGCTGACCCGCTCGCAACCCCCTCGTACCACCTCTACACCCCCAGGAGCCCGCGTGTTCGGCAACTACCTGATCGGCCTGCGCGAAGGTCTCGAAGCCAGCCTGGTCGTCTGCATCCTGATCGCCTACCTGGTCAAGACCGACCGCAAGGACAAGCTGCCGCCGGTGTGGATCGGCGTCGGCTCGGCCGTGGCGCTCTCCATGGCCTTCGGCGCGGTGCTGCAGTTCGGCTCCTCGCAGCTCACCTTCGAGGCCCAGGAGGCGCTCGGCGGCTCGCTGTCGATCATCTCGGTCGGCCTGGTGACCTGGATGGTGTTCTGGATGCGGCGCACCGCCCGGCACCTGAAGTCCGAGCTGCACGGCAAGCTGGACGCGGCGATCGCGATGGGCACCGCGGCCCTGGTGGTCACCTCCTTCCTGGCCGTCGGCCGTGAGGGCCTGGAGACGTCCCTGTTCATCTGGACCGCGGTCCAGGCCACCGGCGACGGCTGGAACCCGCTGGTCGGCGCCGCGCTCGGCCTGCTCACCTCGGTGGTGCTCGGCTGGCTGTTCTACCGCGGCGCACTGAAGATCAACCTGGCCAAGTTCTTCACCTGGACCGGCGCGATGCTGGTCGTGGTCGCGGCCGGGGTGCTCGCGTACGGCGTGCACGACCTCCAGGAGGCCGGCTGGCTGCCCGGCCTGCACAGCGTGGCCTTCGACATCTCCAGCACCATCCCCAAGGACAGCTGGTACGGCACCCTGCTGAAGGGCGTGTTCAACTTCCAGCCGGACCCGACGGTGCTCCAGCTGGTGGTCTGGCTGCTCTACCTGCTGCCCACGCTGGCCGTGTTCTTCAACCTCTTCGGCGGCGGCAAGGCCAAGCCCGCCCAGCCGGTGGCCGCCAAGTCGGCCGCCTGATCCGGCGCTTCGGCACCGCGACCGCCCCGC
>NZ_JBHVFE010000123.1:0-20518 GCF_042801945.1 Kitasatospora sp. NPDC057542 | reverse complement strand
GCCCCGGGCGGGACACATCCGCCCGGGGCCGCGCCGTCGGCTCAGCGCAGCGCGGCCGTCGCCTCGCGCAGCAGGCCCGCCACGACGCCGACCCCGTCGCGGGTGAGCACCGACTCCGGGTGGAACTGGAGCCCCGCGAAGCCGTGTCCGCGCAGCGCGTGCACGTCGCCGGTGACGGCGTCCCGGGAGACCTCGATGCCCTCGGCGGCGAGCCGCGCCGCGTCCGCCTCCGAGCAGCGCGCGGTGAAGGTGTTGTAGAAGCCGACCGTGTGCTTGCTGCCGAACAGGTCGATGCGCTCCTGCGCCCCCTGGTACGGGACGGCCTTGCGGCCGAGCGGAAGCCCGAGTTCGGCGGCCAGCAGCTGGTGGCTCAGGCAGACCGCGAGCAGCGGCGAGGTGCGGGCGCCGGAGCGGACGGCGGCCAGCGCGTCCGCGACGATCGGCCGCAGCAGCATCATCTTGGGGTCGTCCGCGAGCGCCGGGTCGCCCGGGCCGGGGCCGAGCACCAGTGCGCCCCGGTGCGCCGCGACCCGCTCGCGCAGCCCCGGCTCGTCGTAGCGGGCCACCGTCACCCGGTGGCCGAGCGAGCTGAGCAGGTGGGAGAGCATCGAGGTGAAGGTGTCCTCGCCGTCCACGACCAGGGCCGGCTCGGCCTCGGTGATCTCGGCCGGCTCCTGCATCCGCAGCCAGAACGGCGCGAGGTCGGCCCGGCGGGAGTCCAGGGCGGCCTGCACCCGGTGGTCGTCGGCGAGCCGGGGGCCGACCGGGTGGGGCAGCCGGGCGGGCGCGGGCCGGGCGCCGATCGCGGTGAGCACCCCGGCGGCCTTGGCGTGGGTCTCGGCGACCTCGGACTCCGGGACGGAGTGGCGCACCAGGGTGGCGCCGACCCGGACGACCAGCCGGCCGGTGGCCGGGTCGATGTCGGCGGTGCGGATGCAGATCGGCGAGTCCAGCAGCTGCCCGCCGCTGGCGGAGCGGCCGATCAGGGCGAGCGCGCCGGAGTAGTAGCCGCGACCGGCGGGCTCGTAGCGCTTGATCACCCGGGTGGCGTTCTCGACCGGACTGCCCGTGACGGTCGCGGCGAACATCGTCTCGCGGAGCACCTCGCGGACGTCCAGCGAGGTGCGCCCGCGCAGCTCGTACTCGGTGTGGGCGAGGTGGGCCATCTCCTTGAGCCGGGGTCCGAGCACCTGGCCGCCGAGGTCGCCGACCGTGCACATCATCTTGAGCTCCTCGTCCACGACCATGGTGAGCTCCTCCAGCTCCTTGGGGTCGTGCAGGAACTGGAGCAGCGAGTCGAGGTCGGAGCCGCCGGCCGGGTAGCGGTAGGTGCCGGAGATCGGGTTCATCACGACGGTGCCGCCGCTCTGCCGGACGTGCACCTCGGGGGAGGCGCCGACCAGCACCCGCTCGCCGGTGTGCACCAGGAAGGTCCAGTACGCGCCGCGCTCCTGCTCCAGCAGCCGGCGGAACAGCGTCAGCGCGAGCTCCGGGGAGAAGTCCTCCAGCGTGGCGTGGAAGTCGCGCCGGATCACGAAGTTGGCGCCCTCGCCGTTGCCGATCTCGTCCCGGATCACCCGGCGGACGATCGACGCGTACGAATCGTCGTCCACATCGAACCCGCCACCGGCAAGTGAGACCGGCAACTTCGGTAGGGCGGAGGTGAATTCGGCCAACGGAAGGACGTGCTGCGCGGTCACCGAGAGGGCCTGCAGGGGGGTGCCGTCGTCGTGCGCTTCGAAGCCGCGCTCGCGGATCTGGCGGTACGGGACGAGGGCGAGCAGGTCGTGCACCGGGCCGCCGCCGGCCGGCGCGCCGCTGCGGACGGGCAGGTCGGCGAGGTTCTCGTAGTTGTCGACGGTGCCCAGCAGCACCTCGACGGTGTCCGGGCTGAGCCGGGGGGTGCGGCGGTGCAGCAGGGCGAACGCAGGGGCGTCGGGGCCGGTGATACGGGTGAGCAGGTCGACAGCGGTGGTCACGGGAACGGCTTCCTTCCGGATGGACTGGCTGAGAGGCGGTGCAAGGTCCGCTCCCGGAGGGCCGTCTGCTCAGACGCCGACGGCCGCCCCGAGGGGCGGCCGTCGTGTTCGTCTAGGAACGCGCCATCTGTGGGCCACCCTTGGGGGAGGCCCACCACCAGGAGTGGGTGTGGGGCGCGTGCATGGTCCGAGCGTAGCGGATGCGCCGGGGCGCGTGAGGGGGATCACGTCTTTGTCCGAGATGCGTCTCACCCATCGGGCAATAGTCACGAGTCACTCCCGTCACCCCGTAGCCTTGGCGGTGTGACCGCTACGACTGAGACATCGAGGGCTGCCCACTCCTGGCAGTCCCTGCCCGCGGCGCAGCAGCCTGAATGGCCGGACCAAGAGGCTCTGCGCAAGACCCTTGCCGAGCTCGCCTCGTATCCGCCGCTCGTCTTCGCCGGCGAGTGCGACCAGCTGCGCGCCCGGCTCGGAGCCGTGGCGCGCGGGGAGGCCTTCCTCCTCCAGGGTGGTGACTGTGCCGAGGCCTTCGACGGTGTCTCGGCGGAGCACATCCGCAACAAGCTGAAGACGTTGCTCCAGATGGCCGCCGTACTGACGTACGCGGCCTCGGTGCCGGTGGTGAAGGTCGGCCGCATCGCCGGCCAGTACTCCAAGCCGCGCTCCAAGTCGACCGAGACCCGCGACGGCGTGACCCTGCCGGTCTACCGCGGCGACTCGGTGAACGGCTTCGAGTTCACCCCCGAGTCCCGCATCCCGGACCCGGAGCGCCTGAAGCGGATGTACAACGCGTCCGCCGCCACGCTCAACCTGGTGCGCGCGTTCACCACCGGCGGTTACGCGGACCTGCGCCAGGTGCACGCCTGGAACCAGGACTTCGTCCGCAACTCGCCGGCCGGCCAGCGCTACGAGCAGCTCGCCCGGGAGATCGACAACGCCCTGGCGTTCATGAGCGCCTGTGGCGTGGTGCCGGAGGAGTTCAAGGCCGTCGAGTTCTTCTCCTCGCACGAGGCGCTGATCCTCGACTACGAGACCGCGCTGACCCGCGTGGACTCGCGCACCGGCGAGCTGTACGACGTCTCCGGCCACATGGTGTGGATCGGCGAGCGCACCCGGCAGCTGGACCACGCGCACATCGAGTTCGCCTCGAAGATCCGCAACCCGATCGGCGTCAAGCTCGGCCCGACCACCTCGGTGGACGACGCGCTCGCCCTGATCGAGAAGCTGGACCCGGAGCGCGAGCCCGGCCGCCTGACCTTCATCACCCGGATGGGCGCGGGCAAGATCCGCGACCACCTGCCCAGCCTGGTGGAGAAGGTCACCGCCTCCGGCGCCAAGCCGGTGTGGATCTGCGACCCGATGCACGGCAACACCTTCGAGGCCTCCAGCGGGCACAAGACCCGCCGCTTCGACGACGTCCTGGACGAGGTCAAGGGCTTCTTCGAGGTGCACCGCGCGCTCGGCACCCACCCGGGCGGCATCCACGTGGAGCTGACCGGTGACGACGTCACCGAGTGCGTCGGCGGCGGCGACGAGGTCCTGGTGGACGACCTGCACCAGCGCTACGAGACGGCCTGCGACCCGCGCCTCAATCGCAGCCAGTCGCTGGACCTGGCGTTCCTGGTGGCGGAGATGTACCGCGGCCAGTAGGCCCGGTGCCCGTCGGATGTGACGAAGGCCCCTCCGGATTCGGGGTTCCCGAGCCCGGAGGGGCTTTTTCGTACCCTTTTCAGCAGGTAAGGTAAGCCTCAGCGAACTAAGGCAGGCCTTAGTCAAGATCCACTCCACCTCACACCCGGGAGAGACCGCGATGTACGTGTGCATGTGCCATGCGGTCACCGAGGACCAGGTGAAGAAGGCGATCGACGGGGGTGCCGGCACCCCGCGCCAGATCGCGAGGGGCTGCAAGGCCGGCACCGACTGCGGGTCCTGCGTGCGCCGCATCCAGGCGCTGCTCGGCGAGCACGGCGCCCGCCCCTGCCCGACCGCCCGGCTGGCCGCGAAGCTCGGCCTCGCGGAACCGGAGGCCCCGGCGGCGCCGGCCCCGGAGGTCGCCCCGGTGGCCCCGCTGCGGGCGGCCTGAGCCCTCAGGACTCCGGCTGCTCGATGACCTGGGCGATGTAGAGCGCCTCGCCGAGCTTCTCCAGCAGTTCCAGCTGGGTGTCGAGGTAGTCGATGTGGTGCTCCTCGTCGGCCAGGATGTCCTCGAAGATGTTCGCCGAGGTGACGTCGTTCTTGGCCCGCATCACCACGATCCCGCGCTTGAGCCGGTCGATCGCCTCGACCTCGATCTGGCGGTCCGCCTCGAACATCTCCTTGACCGTCTGGCCGATCCGGACGTGGAACAGCCGCTGGTAGTTGGGCAGTCCCTCCAGGAACAGGATCCGGTCGGTGAGCGTCTCGGCGTGCTTCATCTCGTCGAAGGACTCGTGCCGGGTGTACTTGGCGAGCTTCGTCCAGCCGAAGTTCTCCTGCATCTTGGCGTGCAGGAAGTACTGGTTGATCGCGGTCAGCTCGGCGGTGAGCTGCTCGTTGAGGAACTCGATGACCTCGGGATCGCCCTGCATGGTGGTGCCTCCTGCGCTCGTGCTGCCCTGTGTCGTGCGGTGATTCCTGTGCTGAGTCCTGTGCTGAGTCCTGCGCTGCGCATCCTGGCACCGCTTTGGGAGGAAATTCCAGTAAGTTCACACTCACTAGGACATGTGTCGGAATATCCGATTCGTGATGAAACGTGCTGGTGGTCGGTTGACCGCTGGCCCGTACGGGCGGGGGCGCGGATCCGCGGAAAGGGGCGCGCACCGTGGCTCGTCCGCCGTCTGTCACCATGGATCCATGGGTCAGTCGAAACACGAACCGCTTCCGCCGTCTGACCCGAGGCTCCCCCCGGGACAGCGCGCGCAGCGCGGCTGGCCCGCCCTGCACTACGGGCCGGTGCCCCGCTTCAAGCCGCTGACCTGGGACCTCCAGGTGTTCGGCGCCACCGCCTCGGCGGAGAAGCACAGCTGGGACTTCGAGGCCTTCAACGCCCTGCCGCGCACCACCGTCGTCGCGGACCTGCACTGCGTGACGAAGTTCTCCGTCCTCGGCAACGAGTGGACGGGCGTGTCGGCCGCCGTGGTGCTCGACCTGGTGCCCCCGGCGCCCGGCGTCACCCACGTCATGGTCTGGGCCGAGTACGGCTACAGCGCCAACCTGCGGCTGGCCGACTTCGCCGACCCGCACACCCTGCTCGCCACCCACCGCAACGGCGAGGCGCTCACCGCCGAGCACGGCTTCCCGGTCCGGCTGGTGGTGCCGCGACTGTACGCCTGGAAGGGCCCCAAGTGGGTGCGCGCGGTGGAGTACATGCGGGCCGACCGGCGCGGCTTCTGGGAGGAGCGCGGCTACCACAACCTCGCCGACCCCTGGCGCGAGCAGCGCTACTCCTACCAGGAGGAGCCCGGCGACGGGCCGCTGCGCTGATCCCGGCCGAAGGGCCGGAACGGGCTAGAACAGCGAGAACTTGACCGTCACCGCGCTGCGCTGCGGGCGCCGCTCGCCCGCCGCCGGGCTCTGGCCGGACGACGTGACCGCGCCGAACACGTCCCAGCCGGAGGTCTGCATGGTGAAGCCTGCCGCCTGGAGCGCCTTCTGCGCCTCGTCCTTGCTCATTCCGGTGACGTTCGGGACCGGCACCATGCCCTTGCTGACCACCAGCGAGACCGCGGAGTTCTCCTGCAGCAGCTGCCCGGCCGCCGGGGAGCTGCTGATCACCGAGCCCTCGGACACGGTGTCGTTGTAGGTCTCGGTCACACTGCCCCTGGTCAGCTGGGCCCCGGTCAGGGCCGCGGCGGCGTCGGCGGCGCTCCTGCCGGCGAGGTCCGGCACCGCGATCCGCTTGGGGCCCTTGGAGACGGTGACGGTGACGCTGTCGCTCTTGCGGGTGCGCGCGCCCACTCCGGGGTCGGTGGAGATCACCTCTCCGGACGGGACGGACTCGCTGAACACCTCGACGAACTTCCCGTGCAGGCCCTCCTTGTCCAGGACCCGCTGCGCCTCGGCCCGGTCCTTGCCGAGCACGCCCGGCACCGAGCCGTACAGCCCCTCGGAGATCCCGTAGGTGGCGCCGCCGATCGCCAGCACCAGGGCGGCCAGCGCGGCCGTCCAGATCAGCGGCTTGCGGGGGAGGCGGCGCAGCCGGCCCGGCCGGCGCTGGTGCACCGGGGTCGGCTCGTCGTACGGGCGCGGTTCGGCGAGCAGCTCGTCCATCAGCTCCGGCGGCATGTCCAGCACGCTGGTGCGCTCCGTCGGCGGGGCGTCGGCGGGCTGCGGCAGCGGCTGGATCACCGAGGTCGGCTCGCTGGTCGGGTAGCGCGGGCTGGGCCGGGTGGAGGCCGGCGGCTCGGCGTCCAGCTCGGCCGGGGTGAGGGTGCGGCGGACCCGCTGGAGGGCGGCGAGCAGCTCGACCGCGTCGTACGGGCGGGCGTCGGCGGACCGGGCGCAGGCGCCGGCCACGATCGCGTCCAGCCCGGGGCCGACGGCGGGGGCGACCAGTGAGGGGGCCGGGACGTCCTCGTGCAGGTGCTTGTACATGACCTGGACGGGGTTGTCCCCGGTGTGGGGGCGGCGGCCGGTGAGCATCTCGTACAGCAGGATGCCGGCCGCGTAGACGTCCACCCGCTGGTCGGTGGGGGCGTCGGGGAGTATCTGCTCGGGGGCCAGGTAGGAGACGGTGCCCATGACCGTTCCGCCGGTGGCGGTGGTGGTCGAGGTGGGCGCGCCGTCGGCGGTGCCGAGCACCCGGACCAGGCCGAAGTCGGCGACCTTGACCAGGCCGCCCTCGGTGATCAGCACGTTCTCGGGCTTGACGTCGCGGTGGACCAGCCCGGCCCGGTGGGCGGCGCCGAGTGCGGCCAGCACCGGCTCCAGCACGTCCAGCGCGGCCCGGACGGAGAGCGCGCCGCGGTCGCGCAGCAGGTCGCGCAGGGTGCGGCCGGGCACGTACTCCATGGCGAGGAAGACGTGGCCGCCGTCCGCGCCCTGGTCGAAGACGTTGACCACGTTGGGGTGGGTGAGCTTGGCGACCGCCTTGGCCTCGCGGATGAAGCGGGCGGTGAAGCCCTCGTCGCCGGCCAGCGCGGGGTGCATCACCTTGAGCGCGAGCACCCGGTCCAGACGGGTGTCGGTGCCCTTGTAGACGGTGGACATCCCGCCGGTCGCGATGCGCTGCTCGACCCGGTACCTGTTGTCGAGCAGGGTGCCGATCAGCGGGTCTGACCATGTGGGCACCACTGGGACGCCGTCGGTGACCTGCCCATGGGCGGCGGTCAGGGCTTGGCCGTCATGAGGGTCTTCGGATCCGAGTGAGAAGCCCTCTCGCTTGCGAGGGGGAGGAGTCACGTCCACCCGGCGAGTCTAGGTGAGGTGTGGACCGGAAGGCCCCGGAGGACAGTGCCTCCGGGGCCATCTGTGCCCGGCTTGTGACGCGTCATGTCCCTAGAACGCCGGCCGCTCCCGGGTGTCCAGGTCGGCCCGGCCGGCCATCGCGGAGGACGCCTCGGCGTGGAAGCGGCGCGGGATGCGGCCGGCCCGGTGCGCGAGCCGGCCCGCCTCGGCGGCGTGCCGCATCGCCTCGGCCATCAGTACCGGGTCCTGAGCCCGGGTCACCGCGGAGGCCAGCATCACCGCGGCGCAGCCCAGCTCCATCGCCAGCGCCACGTCGGAGGCGGTGCCGGCGCCCGCGTCCAGGATCACCGGGACGCCCGCGCCCTCCACGATCAGCTGGAAGTTGTGCGGGTTGCGGATGCCCAGGCCCGAACCGATCGGCGAGCCCAGCGGCATGATGGCCGCGCAGCCGACGTCCTCCAGCTTGCGGGCCAGCACCGGGTCGTCGTTGGTGTAGGGCAGGACGGTGAAGCCGTCGTCGACCAGCGTCTCGGCGGCGTCCAGCAGCTCGATCGGGTCGGGCAGCAGGGTGCGCTCGTCGGCGATCACCTCCAGCTTGACCCAGTCGGTGCCGAGCGCCTCGCGGGCCAGCCGGGCGGTCAGCACGGCCTCGCCGGCGGTGAAGCAGCCGGCCGTGTTGGGCAGCACCCGGATGCCGTTGCGGGTCAGCACGTCCAGGACGGAGCCCTGGGTGGAGGCGTCGACCCGGCGCATGGCCACCGTGGTCAGCTCGGTGCCGGAGGCGAGCAGCGCGCGCTCCATGACCTCCAGGCTGGGCGCGCCGCCGGTGCCCATGATGAGCCGGGAGGAGAAGGACGTCCCGGCGATCGTGAGAAGGTCCTCGGCCATGGCTCAGCCTCCCTGGACGGCGGTGAGGATCTCGACCCGGTCGCCGCTGCTCAGCGGCGTCTCGGACCACGAACTACGGGGCACCACGGCCTCGTTGAGCGCGGCGGCGACTCCGGTGTTGGCGGCGCTGACGGAGGCCACCACCTCGGCGAGGGTGGTCGTGGCGGGCACCCGGCGGGGCTCGCCGTTGACGGTCAGGGCGATCTCGTTCAGGGCGGTCTCGGTCATGCGGAGGCCTTCGTCGTGGAGCGGTCGGGGGAGAAGCGCAGGGGTGTGAACGGCCGTGCCGGCTCGGGGACTTCGCCGGTGGCCAGGTACTCGGCGACCAGGTCGGCGGTCACCGGGGTGAGCAGCACGCCGTTGCGGTAGTGGCCGGTGGCGGCGACCAGCCCGGGCACCGAGGTCGGGCCCAGCAGCGGGGCGTTGTCCGGCGAGCCGGGGCGCAGCCCGGCCGAGGTCTCCAGCAGCGGGAGTTCGGTGATCCCCGGGACCAACTCGTGGGCATCGCGCAGGAGTTCGTACACCCCGCCGGCGGTGACGGTGGTGTCGTAGCCCTGTTCCTCGGTGGTCGCGCCGACCACCAGTTCGCCGTTCTCGCGCGGCACCAGGTACAGGTGCCGGCCGCGGACGACGGCGCGGACGTTGCGGGAGAGGAACGGCCGGTAGGCGTCCGGGATCCGGAGGCGCAGCACCTGCCCCTTCACCGGGCGGATCGCGGGCAGCGCCCCCTCGGGCAGGCCGGGCAACCGGTGGCTGTGCGGGCCGGCCGCGAGGAGGACCTGCTCGGCGGTCACGGTCTCCTGGGTGCTCAGCCGGGCGCCGGTCGCGCGGCCGTTCTCGACCAGCAGCTCGACGGCCTCGGCCGGACGGATCGAGACCCCGGCGCGTTCGCAGGCGAGGAGCAGGGCCTTGAGCAGCCGGCGGCCGTCCACCTGGTGGTCCTCGGCCACGTGCAGGCCGCCGCGCACGCCGGGGGCGAGCATCGGCTCCAGCCTGCGGGCCTCCCGGCCGGTCAGCCAGGTCGAGTCCAGGCCGAGCCGCCGGTGGAAGGCGTGCAGTTCGCGCAGTTCCTCGCGGTCGTCGGAGTCCAGCGCCACGGCGACGGTGCCGCACCGGCGGTAGCCGGTGTCCAGACCGCCGCTCGCCTCGGTGAGCTCGGCGGCGAAGGCCGCGTACCGCTCGTTCGAGGCCATGCCGAGGCGCAGCAGCGGCTCCTCGCCGTACTGGAGCTCGGTGACCGGGGCGAGCATTCCGGCCGCGACCCGGGCCGCGCCGCCGCCGGGGGAGGGGTCGACCACGATCACGTTCCGCAGCCCGCGCTGGGCGGCGCGCCAGGCGACGGCGAGGCCGATGATGCCCCCGCCGATCACCAGCACGTCGGCGCGGGCGCCTGATGGCAAGCGTGACAAGGCTGCTCTTCTCCCTTCGCCGGTATGACCCGGATCAGGTTCGGACGGTCGCAGGCCGTGTCAGCCCGCCTCTCAGCCCGGTACGCCGGGCTCCCGTGTGGTGCCCCCACCTTAACGCCGGGGGGCGGCCCGGCCGAAGGCCCGTACGCGGGGTGGACCAGGGAGGAGACCACCCGCGCCCGCCTCCGCGCTCCGCACGGCCGGAGGGCCGGCGCGAAGGGCGGACGGCCCGCAGCTGCCGGCCGGCCGCTGAGTACAGTGACGGGCGTGGCAGAGCTGAGCGGAACGGATCAGGTGGTCGTCGTCGGAGCCGGGCTGGCCGGGGCGCAGGCCGCCCTCAAGCTGCGGCAGGGAGGCTGGCAGGGGCGGATCGCGCTGGTCGGCGAGGAGCCGCACGCGCCGTACGACCGGCCGCCGCTCTCCAAGGACGTGCTGCTCGGCAAGGCCGACTCCACCGCCCTGGACATCGACTACGGGCAGCTCGGCATCGAGCTGTTCACCGGCCGCCGGGCCACCGGCCTCACCCCCGGCGTGCTGCACACCGACGGCGGCGACCTCGCGTACGGCTCGCTGGTGGTCGCCACCGGCGCCGTCCCGCGTGCCCTGCCCGGCGCCGAGCGGGCGCACCTGCTGCACACCCTGGACGACGCCCTGGCGCTGCGCGCGCTGCTGCGCCCCGGGCTGCGGCTGGTGCTGGTCGGCGCGGGCTGGATCGGTGCCGAGGTGTCCGGTGCGGCCCGCGCGGCGGGCTGCGAGGTGACCGTGGTCGAGGCCGGCCCGGCACCGCTGCCCGGCGCGCTGCCGACGGAGATCGGTTCGGCGATGGCCGCCTGGTACACCGAGGCCGGGGTCGACCTGCGCTGCGGGGTCGGTGTGGCCGCCGTCGAGCCCGGCGCGGTGCTGCTGGCGGACGGCTCGCACCTGCCCGCCGACGAGGTCGTGGTCGGTATCGGGGCGCGTCCCGCGACCGGCTGGCTGGCCGGCTCCGGGATCGAGCTGGACGCGGCCGGTGCCGTCGTGGTGGACGGGCGGCTGCGCACCTCGGTGCCCGGTGTCTTCGCAGCCGGCGACTGCGTCAGCTACCCCTCGACCCGGTCCGGCGCCCGGCTGGCCGTCCAGCACTGGGACCACGCCCTGCAGTCCGGCGAGGCGGTGGCCGCCGCCGTCCTGGGCGCGGACGCGCCGGCCTACGACCCGGTGCCGTACTTCTGGTCCGAGCAGTTCGGGCGGATGGTCCAGTACGCCGGCTGGCACGCCGAGGGCGACGAGCTGCTCTGGCGCGGGGGCCCGCAGGACGCCGACTGGTCGGTGCTCTGGCTGCGGGACGGCGTGCCGAGCGCGCTGCTGACCGTGGACCGGCCGCGCGACCTCACCCAGGGGCGGAGGCTGATCGAGCGCGGCACCGCGCTGGACCCGGCCCGCGCGGCCGACCCGGCGGTGCCGCTGAAGGCGGCCGCGGCGTAGGGCCGTGTGCGCGGTGGGCCGTCGAGGTGGCAGTCTGGTGCCGTGAGTGAGATCGATGCCAAGACTGAAGCCCTGGTCCCCGAGTGGCTGTACCTGCCCGACATCTCCGAGCGGTGGGGTGTGCTGGTCACCGAGGTCCGCAACATGGTCAAGAAGGGTGACCTGATCGCGGTCCGCCGCGGCCCCAACAAGTCCTTGCAGGTCCCGGCCGCCTTCATCGACGAGACCGGCCCGGTGAAGCACCTGGTCGGCCTGCTGACCGTGCTGCGGGACAGCGGCCTCTCCGACGACGAGATCATCGAGTGGATGTTCACGGAGGACGAGTCGCTGCCCGGCACCCCGGTGCAGGCGCTGTGGGAGAACCGGGCGACCGAGGTCAAGCGCCGCGCCCAGGCCATGGCGCTGTGATGACGGACCTGCGCGCCAGGCTCGCCGACGCCCGGCTGTACCTGTGCACCGACGCCCGCCGCGAGCAGGGCGACCTCGCCGAGTTCCTGGACGCGGCGCTGGCGGGCGGGGTGGACATCGTCCAGCTGCGGGACAAGGGCCTGGAGGCCAGGCAGGAGCTGGAGGCCCTGGAGGTCTTCGCCGACGCCTGTCGCCGGCACGGCAAGCTGCTGGCCGTCAACGACCGCGCCGACGTCGCCCACGCGGCCCGGCCGGACGTGCTGCACCTCGGCCAGGACGACCTGCCGGTGGCGGCCGCCCGGGCGATCCTCGGCGAGGACGTGCTGATCGGCCGTTCCTGCCACGCCGAGTCCGAGGTGGACGCGGCGATCGCCGAGCCGGGGGTGGACTACTTCTGCACCGGCCCGGTCTGGCCGACCCCGACCAAGCCGGGCCGCCCGGCCCCGGGCCTCGGCCTGGTCTCGTACGCGGCGAAGCAGGCCACCGACCGGCCGTGGTTCGCGATCGGCGGGATCGACCTCGGCAACCTGGACGAGGTGCTGGCCGCGGGTGCCCGCCGGATCGTCGTGGTGCGGGCCGTCACGGCCGCGGCGGACCCGCGGGCGGCCGCCGCCGAGCTGTCCCGCCGGGTGCGCGCCGCGCTCTGACCGGCCCGGATCCGCAGGGCCGGCCCGAGGCCGTCGCCGTCCGTCAGTACTTGCGGACGGTGGCGGCCTCGGCCAGTGCCAGCAGCACCGCGCGGGCCTGCTCGTCGGCGAGCGGCGCCGCCTCCAGCGCGGCCAGCGACTGCCGCATCAGCTCCTCGATCCGGCGCTCCACCAGCTCGGGCGCGCCGCTGCGGGCGACCAGCTCGCGCAGTCCGGCGACCTCCGGGGCCGCCAGGTCCGGGGCGCCGAGCCGCTCGTCCAGGTACCGGGCGTCGGCGGCCGACAGGCCACGCATCGCGTGCGCGACCAGCAGGGTGCGCTTGCCCTCGCGCAGGTCGTCCCCGGCCGGCTTGCCGGTGACGGCCGGGTCCCCGAAGACGCCGAGCAGGTCGTCGCGCAGCTGGAAGGCCTCGCCCAGCGGCAGTCCGAACGCCCCGTACGCCTCGACCAGCTCCGGCCCGGCGCCGGCCAGCAGCGCTCCCACCTGGAGCGGCCGCTCGATGGTGTACTTCGCGGACTTGTAGTGCAGCACGGTCTGCGCCCGCTCCAGCGCGCCCTCGTCCGTCGAGTCGCCGGCCACCGGCTCCAGCACGTCCAGGTACTGGCCGACCATGACCTCGGTGCGCATCAGGTCGAACACCGGCTTGGCGGCCAGGACGGCGGCCGGCTCCAGGCCGCAGCGCAGGAACAGCTCGTCGCACCAGATCAGCAGCAGGTCGCCGAGCAGCACCGCGGCCGAGGCGCCGTACTGCTCGCGGTCGCCGCGCCAGCCGCTGTCGCGGTGCAGCGCCTCGAAGCGGCGGTGGACCGAGGGCAGGCCGCGGCGGGTGTCGCTGCGGTCCATCAGGTCGTCGTGCACCAGGGCGCTCGCCTGGAGCAGCTCCAGGGCGGCGGCCGCGTTGGCGATCGCGTCGTCGTCGGCGCCCCCGGCCGGGCCGCCGGCGCCGCGCCAGCCCCAGTAGCAGAAGGCCGGGCGCAGCCGCTTGCCGCCGTCCAGCAGGAAGTCGCGCAGTGCGTCGGCGGCGGGGACCAGCTGGGGCGAGATCTTGGCGAGCAGCACGGACTGGCCGTCCATGAACGTGGCGAGCGCTGCGTTGACGCGGGTGCGGACGTCCTCCACGTCAATGGGGTTGGCCGCACTGGGGTTGGCCGGCCGGGTGCTGGGCGAGGTCACGATGGGGCTCCGCTGGTTCTCTGGGGTGCAGCAAGCGTAGCGGTGCAACGGGGAACGGGTGTGCGATCGGCCGGGGCGGGGGTGCGCGGGGGAGACGTCGCGGAACCGGCCCGGGGCGAACCGGAACGCCATCCATCAGTTGTCTCAATAGGTGGAATTCGGCTGTCCGGCCCCTTCGGACGCCCGATAACCTGCCAGCATGGCACTCGGTATCGCTTCCACGAGAACGGATCGCGCACTGACGGTGCGCGAACTCCTGGCGGCCGGCAAGCGCTCCTTCTCCTTCGAGTTCATGCCGCCGCGCAGCGAGGCCGGCGAGCAGAAGCTCTGGGACGCCATCCGCCGGCTCGAACCGCTCGACCCCAACTTCGTCTGCATGACGTACGGTGCCGGCGGCTCCTCGCGCGAGCGCACCGTCAACATGGTCGGCCGGATCGCCACCGAGACCACCCTGACCCCGGTCGCCCACCTCACCGCGGTGGACCACTCCGTCGCGGAGCTGCGCAACATCATCGGCCAGTACGCCGACCAGGGCGTGCGGAACGTCCTCGCGGTCCGGGGCGACCCGCCCGGCGACCCGATGGGCGAGTGGGTCAAGCACCCCGAGGGCGTCACCTACGCGTACGAGCTGGTGGAGCTGATCAAGGGCATCGGCGACTTCTGCGTCGGTGTCGCGGCCTCGCCGAACATGCACCCGCGCTCGACCGACTGGGACGAGGACATCCGGCACTTCGTGGCGAAGATCCGCTCCGGGGCCGACTACGCGATCACCCAGATGTTCTTCGAGGTGGACGACTACCTGCGGCTGCGCGACCGGGTGACGGCCGCCGGCTGCGAGACGCCGATCATCCCGGAGATCATGCCGGTCACCAACGCCAAGCAGCTGGAGCGCTTCCCGCAGCTCAGCGGCTCGGCCTTCCCCGCCGACCTGGAGGCCCGCCTGCGGGCGGCCATCGACGACCCGGCGGTGCTGCGGGCCATCGGCATGGAGCACGCCACGGCGATGGCCGAGCGCCTCCTCGCCGAGGGCGCGCCCGGTCTGCACTTCATCACGCTGAACCACTCGACGGCGACGCTGGAGATCTACCAGAACCTGGGGCTGCACCAGCGCTGACGGACGGGGCCGAGCCCGCGCCTGCGCGGTGCCGACGCCGGGTGTTCACGAGCCCGTCACCGAATCGGCGGTGGCGGGCTCGGTCGTGTGCGGCCGGTGTTCGGGGCTGTGGGAACGCGATGCGGTACCCCGGCCGTTGAACCGGTACAGTCGCCGCACACGCGCGGCGCACACGCGCGGGCACGCGACTGGAGGTAGCGGGCGGATGGGCATCGGATACCTGCTGCTGTACGCCGCGTTGGCGGTGGTGGCGCTCTGGCTGGTCGCGGAGGTGCTGCTGCAGAACCGGGCACCGCTGCACTGGAGGGTCCTGGCCCTGGCCGGCTTCCTGGGCGTGGCCGCCGGGATGAGCCTCGGCTCGGTCGTGGTGATCGGGGCCGGTGCCGTGCTGTTCGCGGTCGGCCAGACCTTCGTCACCCTCTCGGTCAAGCGCGGCTACCGGGCCGGCTGGTCCCTGCGGAAGCCCGACGGCAGCCTGCCCGGCCCGCTCGCCAAGGTGCCGTTGCTCGGCGCCCTCACCGGCGGCGCCGCCGCGGTGGCGGCCGTCGCCGTCGCCGAGGAGCGGGTCGGCGAGGTCGGCGCCGTCGAGGAGCCCCCGGCCGCCGCACCGGTGCCGGACGAGGTGCCGGAGGTCGAGCAGACCGCCGCTTTCGAGATGCAGGAGCTCGCCCAGGACGGCGTCTACGCGCCCGCGTACTACGAGCAGCAGCCGCAGGTCCAGCAGCAGCCCCAGGACCCGTACGCCGCCGCCTACCAGGCCGGCTACGACCAGCAGCAGTGGCAGACCCAGCAGCAGCCCGCCTTCGCCTACGACCAGCAGTCCTACGGCGGCTACCCCCAGCACCAGCAGGACCCGTACGGCGCCTACCAGCAGCAGGACCAGTACGCGGGCTACCAGCAGCCGCAGCACCAGCAGGCCTGGGACCCGAACGCCCAGCCCCAGCAGCAGTGGCAGCCCCAGCCCGACCAGCACATCCAGGGCATCCCGCAGCAGCCGGAGTACGACCAGAACCACGGCTACCAGCAGCAGAACACCTGGCACCAGGGCTGACCCGACCGGGCCGGCCCGGTCGGGGCCTACGCCGGGCCGATCAGCCCGGCGGTGATGCAGGCCGACATGCCGACGCGGGCGAGGCCGCCGCCGGGGTGGGCGTTGCCGCCGATCAGGTAGAGGCCGGGGACGGGGGACTCGTTGGCGGCCTTCAGCCACCCGCCCGCGGAGCCGGCCAGGACCGGACGGGCGACCGCCCCGCCGAGGGCACCGGTCTCCCCGCGGGTGTCCTCCGGAGTGCGCACGACCCGCCACAGCACCCGCTCGCGCAGGCCCAGGCCGGCCGCGTCCACGTGGGCGAGCAGCCGGTCGGCGTAGCGGTCGGCGACGCCCGGGGCGGTCCAGTCGAACTCGCCCTGGGCCGGGACGGTCGCGGTCAGCACCACGCTCTCGTGCCCGTCGTCGGGGCGCAGCGCCGGGTCGTCCGGACGCAGCACCTGGACGGTGGGCCGCTCGCAGGGCGGCACCGCGAGGGTCAGCGCGTTCGCCTCCTCGGCCGGATCGGCCGCGTGCACCACCGTGCGGTGCGCGGTGCCCTCCGGCCGGGGCCCGCGCAGGGCGAGCAGCACGCTGAACCGGCCGGGCACCTCCTGCGGCTCCCAGTGGTCGACCGGCAACCCCGGCCACTCGGCGAGGCCGTGGCGGTAGAGGGCGTTGGTGTCCATCGCCGAGATCACCAGGTCCGCGTCGATCCGGCCGTCCGCCGTCTCGACCCCGCTCGCCCGGCCGCCCTCGACGACCACCCGGGTGACCGGGGTGTCGAAGCGGAACTCGACCCCGCGCAGTTCGCAGCGTCGGAACACCGCGTCCGCGAGGGCCCGCAGGCCGCCCCGGACGTACCAGACGCCGAAGGACTGCTCCATGTACGGCAGCACGGTGGCCCCGGCGGGCGCCTCGGCCGGGGTGAAGCCGTACCGGACGGCCGGCTCGAACAGCAGGGCGGTCAGGCCGGGGTGGTCGTCGAGCTCGCGCGCGGCCACGTGCTCCAGGGACCACGGCTGCGGGCGGCGCAGGCGGGCCAGGCCGGTGCGCGGCGGGACGGGGTACGGATCGGTGCCCAGCAGAGCCCGGTCGGCCGGGGAGAGGATGCCGTGGTCGGCCGGGAGAGGCTCCTCCAGCAACGGGCGGCGGGTGGCCTCCCAGACCGTCCGGCCGTGGTTCATCACCTCGCTCCAGCGGGCGCCGGAGCCCGTGCCGAAGGCGGCGTCCAGCGCCTGGCTGACGCCGCCGCGGGAGGCGTTCGGCAGGGTGACGACGGTGCCGTCCGCGAACAGGTGCCGGCTCTCCGGGTCGACCGGGGCCAGCTCGACCAGCTGTTCCAGCGGCTCCTTGCCGGTCTTCAGGGCGAGGTCGCGGTAGACCGCCGGGAGGGCGAGCAGGCCGGGCCCGGTGTCGAAGGCGAAGCCGTCGCGCTCGTACCGCCCGACCATGCCCCCGTGGGTGCCGCTCGCCTCACAGACCGTCACCCGGTGGCCGAGGGTCCCCAGCCGGGAGGCCGCCGCGAGCCCGCTCATTCCTGCGCCGATGATGACGATCCGTGCCATGGCACCTGATCCTAGGACGAGGCTTGCGCGCCGCCCGCCGCCCGGGTGGCCCGGCGTTCGCGGCGGCGGGCCCGGAAGGCACGGATCCGGCTGATCGCCAGCCAGACCAGCAGCAGGCCGGCGGCCAGGACCACGGCGGCGACCGTGGCGGCCAGCCAGGGGTGGAAGATCGCCAGGGTGATCAGGCCGGCCACCGAGAGGTCCTCGGCCATGCTGACCACGATGTTGCTGGCCGGCTCGGGGGAGGTGTTGACGGCCATCCGCAGCGAGGCCTTCACCAGGTGGCTGACCAGGGCCGAAGCGCCGCCCATCGCGCCGGCCGCGACCTCGCTGAGCGAGCCGGGGTCGTTGCTCGCGATCAGCACGCCGACGGTGGCACCGGCGATCGGTCGGATCACCGTGTGCACGACGTCCCAGACGCTGTCCACGTACGGGATCTTGTCGGCCACCGCCTCCAGCACGAACAGCAGGCCGGCCACGATCAGCACGTCCGTGCGCTCCAGTGCCTGCGGCACCGAGTCCGCGTCGGCGAACCTGCCCAGCAGGCCGAGCAGCAGCACCACCGCGTAGGCGTTGATGCCGCTGGCCAGTCCGCTGGTGAAGATCAGCGGCAGGACCGTCATCTCGTCCCCCTCCTCGTCGTCGCGTCACCTCGGGGGCCGGCTCCGCCCGGCCCGCCGTACGGTACCGGCACCCGGGACGCCGCGGACGCACGTCCCGGTTCCGGCGGTCGGCGGACTGAGTACGGATACTCAGATCCACGGTTGAGTACGTCAGCGGATGGCCGCCGACCTGCGGAGACGGGAGAGTGGTGGCACCCGGGAGGGCGGCGCGTCGGGCGCCCGGCCCGCCCGGGCGGCGGACCCGTCCGTCTCCCGGCCGTGAACTCCGGGGAGGCGGCGGACGGTCCGCCACGGGGCTGGTCACGGTCCCCGCACCGCCGGCACGGGGCGGCGGAGCGGGGCGGGGGGAGACCGGCCACGGGGGGAGTACGCCACCGCCGGCCGTGGGGGACGGGCGGAGCGACGGCACGGCGGCGGCGCGGGACCGGGGGAGGACCGCACCGCCGCCGCTACGTGCTTCCCCGGCCGCTCTCCGGGGTCGCGGCCGGCCCGGCCGGATTGTCAGTGGCGCCGTTCACGATGGGAGGGCACGGACCACCCGGTCCGCGCGCTGCCTCGGAACGGGGGAGACCATGACCATCAGCCGTCCTGAGCCCGTCACCGCCCGCCTCCACTCCGCCGCCCTTCCGCACCTCCCGGGTCCGTCCGTCCGTTCCGCCGCAGCGGACGTCCATCCCGTGCTGCGCCGGGTCGCCGCGCCGCCGGCCGCCCTCGACCTGCTCGCCGACGCCCACCGCACCCTCGCCCGGGCCCGCGCCCTGGAGGACCCGCTGGAGCGCTACGCCACCGCCCACCTGGCCGCACTGCGCACGGTGGCGGCCGTCCTGGCGGTGCGCGGCCGCCCGGAGAAGAGCCCGCGCCGCCGCAAGGCGATCCGCAGTGCCTGGGAAGTGCTGCCCGAGGTGGCGCCGGAGCTCGCCGAGTGGGCGGTCTACTACGGGGCCGGCGCCCGCCGCCGGGCCGCCGCCGAGGCCGGGATCAGGGGCGCCGCCTCGGCCCGGGACGCCGACGACCTGATCCGCAACTCCGCCCTGTTCCTGCGCCTGGTCGAGCGGCTGCTCGGCCTGCACGCCGCCCCGCCCCCGCCCCGGCTGCCGCTGGACGGCGACGAGCCGCCGGGCGTGAGCGGGCTCCCCGCCGGGCCGGTCTAAGGTGGAGGCATCCTGATCGAACTGCACGTGCCAAGGAGCTCCGCCTTGTACCCGACGCGTCCCCGCAGTGCCCTGCGTACCGCCGTGGTGTGGGAGGTGGTCCGGGCGGCCCTGGAGAAGCGGGCGGCCGAGCTGGACCAGCCGGTGCTCGACGTGGTCGACACCGGCGGCGGCACCGGGAACTTCGCCGTGCCGGTCGCCAAGCTCGGCCACCGCGTCACGGTGGTCGACCCGAGCCCGGACGCCCTGTTCGCCCTGGAGCGCCGGGCCGCCGAGGCCGGTGTGACGGACTTGGTGCGGGCCGTCCAGGGCGACACCCAGACCCTGCCCGAGCTGGTCACCCCGGGCAGCGTGGACGCGGTGCTCTGCCACGGCGTGCTGGAGGTCGTGGACGACCCGGCCGAGGCGCTCGGCAGCCTGGCCGGCACCCTGCGCAAGGGCGGCCTGGTCAGCCTGCTGGCGGCCAACCGCAACGGCGCCGTACTGGCCCGCGCGCTGGCCGGCCACTTCAACGAGGCCCGCACCGTGCTCACCGCCACCGACGGCCGCTGGGGCGAGCAGGACCCGATGCCGCGCCGCTTCACCGGGGAGGAGCTGGGCCGACTGGCCGAGGCCGCGGGCCTGCGGGTGGAGTCGGTGCACGGCGTACGGGTCTTCGCGGACCTCGTCCCCGGCGTGCTGGTGGACACCGAGCCGGGCGCGCTGGAGGCGCTGCTGAAGCTGGAGGAGGCCGCCGCCGCGCAGCCCGAGTTCCACGCCGTGGCGACCCAGCTGCACCTGCTGGCCACTCTGGCCTGAGGCGCACCTCCCGGCCCGCGCGCCCCTTCACGAACCCTTCCGCCGTCGTACGGTTTTTTCGCACACCGTACGGCGGTGGTTCGCGCTCCGGAGGCCTGCCCGTTCCCCGTCCGTGCCCGGGCCGCTCCGGGCCGTGCCGTGCCGCCCGGCCGCAAACCTTCCCAGGTCCGGGACGATTCCATCCGATCGGGCACTTGTCCGGGGCGTGGCGCGTTGGCACGGATGCGGCCGTCCCCGCTCGAAGTGGCCCGTCCCACGCGGGGCAGACCACCCCGTAACGGGCCCACGGACCGTATGATCTGGGTAAAGCCGGAAAGCATGACAGCCGGACGCGTGGGGCATATGGACGACACGGGCCGGGTCCCCCGCACGGGCGTCCGACCCGACCGTGTGCCCCAAGGCTGATTGGACTTGCCTCCCCGACCGGGGTGGGCGGACCGGTCGCACCCGCGACCGACGAGTAGGAGGACTCCGTGCCGCTCTCGGAGCACGAGCAGCGACTGCTCGACCAGATGGAGCGAGCGCTGTATGCCGAAGATCCCAAATTCGCGTCGGCGCTTGAGGGAACCGGGCTGCGCACCTACACCCGTCGGCGGGTCTACCTGGCCGTCGCCGGCTTCGTGGTGGGCATCGGCCTGCTGATGGGCGGCATGGTCGTGCCGGACCAGATCTGGGTCAGCGTCGTGGGCTTCCTGGTGATGCTCGGGTGTGCGGTGTTCGCCGTGACCGGCTGGCGCCGCGGCCCCGCGGCCCAGAACGCCGGGGCCCGCCCGGCCGCGGCCCCGCGCCGCAAGGCCGGGATGATGGACCGGGTGGAGCAGCGCTGGCAGCGCCGCCGGGACGAGCAGACCGGCGGCTTCTGAGCAGCTCGGCCGATAGG
>NZ_JBHVFE010000122.1:0-20566 GCF_042801945.1 Kitasatospora sp. NPDC057542 | reverse complement strand
CTGCCACGACGGCGGCGCGCCCGGGCCTGTCCGGCAGCAACCGAACCGGTGGCTAGTCGGCGAGCACGCCGGTGTTCTGGCAGGCGTGCAGCAGCCACCGTCCGTCGCCCTGCCTGGTCATGACGTACAGCGGTGCCCCCTCCGAGTCGCCCGCCGCCGAGTGGTAGACCTGGCGGACCTTGACGGCGGCCACGTCGGGGCGGAGGAACTGGATGTGTACCGGCTCGTAGGTGACATTGCCGTCCCAGGTCGCGGCGGGCAGGACGGCTCGGGTGAACTCGGCGATCGCCTCCAGGCCGATCAGGACCTTGCCGTGCGCGGTGGTCCAGAGCGCTTCGGGGTGGAACAGGGCGAGGAAGGCGTCCGCGTCCTTGGCGCGCTGGGCACGCTCGACGGCGGCCACGACCCGTTCGATGGCCGAGATGTCCGCGTGCTCGGTGTCTGCAGGCTCGGTTGCTGCGGCTTCGGTGTTCATGCGGATCACTCTGTGACCTCAAGTGCCCTTGAGGTCAAGCCCGTCGGGACGCCCCGGGCGCAGTGTCAGGTAGTCGGCGAGGCAGGCCGAGGCGGTGAGCATCGTCAGGCCCCGGGTGGTGAGGCGCTGCTGCCAGCCGTCGACGGCGGCGGCCAACTCGTCGGTGCCGCCGGCCGTCCGGATCTGCCGCAGCACGGTGCCGATGCGGTCCAGCGGGTAGCCGCCCCGGCGGAGCAGGTGGGCGAGTTCGGCGTCGCGGACGTCGGCCGGGAGGTAGCGGCGGTGGCCGGTGGTGCGGTCCCGGCCGGGGGTGAGGATGCCGGCGGCCTCCCAGACCCGCAGGGTCGCGGGGGTGACGCCGAGCCGGTGCGCCACCTCGCCGACGGATCGGGGGCCGGGCAGCGCGGGAAGGCCGGTTCCGGTGGCGGCACCGTCGGTGAGGTGGCGGACGGCCGAGCGGACGGCGGCGAGGGTCTCCCGGTCGCGCAGCAACTGGGCGTGACCCCGGTCGAGTTCGGTGAGGGCGTCGTCGAGTCGCTCGGCATGGGCGGCGGTCATGACCGAGCCGGCGGTCGCGTGCCCGTACGCCGAGACGAGGGAGAGGTAGGCGCGTAGGGCGGACGCGTGCAGTTCGGTGTAGATCCGGTACCCGGTGGGCGTGCGTTCGGCGGGCGGGAGGCAGCCGTCGCGCTCGTAGTTGCGGATCGCCTGGGTCGAGATGCCGTGCTCGCGTGCGAGGTCGGTGGGGCGCATGGTCGTCTCCCGTTCCGGGCCGGGTGAGCGTTCGGAGCCGATCGGCCGGTGAGGGCTGATTGAGGGTTTCGGCGGCAGCTGAGCGGTAGTGGAGGGAAAAGTCTCAACCGTTCTTTCAAGGATACGCTTGAGGTCCATGAACCAGGACATGCATGACTTCGTCACCCCGGCGTGCGAGCTTCTGGGCCTCGGGGAGCCGACGCACCAGGAACCGGCGTTCGGGCGGGTCCGCAATCAGCTGTTCGCCCGGCTGGTCGACCGGGGCTTCCGGTCGATCGCCCTGGAGACCGACCGGGTGGCCGCGTTCGCCGTGGACGCCTACGTCCGGGAGGGTGTCGGCACCCTCGATTCGGCGATGGGGGAGGGCTTCACCCACGGTTTCGGGGAACTTGATCCCAACCGCCGACTCGTGGCATGGATGCGGGAGTTCAACCGGGAACGGCCGCCCGGCGAGCGGCTGGCCTTCCACGGCTTCGACGTCCCGAGCGAGACCACCAGCGCCCCCAGCCCGCGCCGCTACCTCGAACACGCCCGCGACTATCTGGGGCTCGACCTCGACGTGGCCGCGGTGGCGGGCGAGGACGAGCGCTGGAGCCGCACGGAGGCGGTGATGGATCCGGCCCAGTCTCCGGGCGGCACCGCCGAAGCCGAGCGACTGCGCTGCCTCGCCGACGACCTCCTGCTCCAACTCCACATGCGCGCACCGGAGCTGGTCGCCGCGACCTCGTCCGCCGAGTGGATCGCCGTCCGCGCCCGGCTGACCGCCGGGATCGGACTGCTGCGCTACCACGCGCAGTCGGCGGTCCGCGGTCTCACCCCGAGCGCCCGGATCAGCGCCCTGTCCGGCGTGCGGGACGCGCTGATGGCGCAGAACCTGCTCGACATCCGCGCGATCGAGGCCCGGCGCGGACCGACCCTGGTCTTCTCCCACAACCTGCACCTGCAGTGGAACCCGAGCGCCTGGGCGCTGGGCGAGCTGGACTGCCGGTGGTCCGGCGCGGGCCGCATCGTGGGCACCCTGCTGGGCGAGCGGTACGCCTTCGTCGCCGGGAGCCTGGGGCGCAGCGAGGCGATCGGGCTGGCCGATCCGGCGTCGGGCACGTACGAGGCCCACCTGCAGGGGCGCGGTGCGGTCTGGGAACTGACGGACACGGCGCTGCCGGCCGGTGCCCGTACACGCACCGACACCGTCCCGCGGCAGGGCTACTTCCCGCTCGACCGGGAGGTGCTCGACGGCGCGGTCGCGCTGCTGCACATCGCCGACGGGGCGGCGGTGCCGGCCGGAGACTGAGCGGCCGCCGGCCCCGGGTAGGCCTGCCGCAGGTGGGCCACCAGGGCGGCGGCCGGCGGCGAGGCGGGCTGCCCGGTCGGCCAGGCCAGCGCGATCCGGACCCGGGGGACGGGGTCGGCGAGCGGGCGCACCCGCAGACCGGGCACCGGGCCCGGGTCCGGCAGGACGGCCACGCCCAGGCCGTGTACGGCGAGTTCGGCCAACTGCGGTGGCGCGGCCGCCTCGACGCCGACCGTCGGATCGACACCGGCCTCGGCCAGCGCGCACTCCAGCGCGGTGCGCAGCCCGGTGCCGCGCGGGGTGCTCACCAGGGTGTGCCCGGCGAGCGCCGCGACCGGGAGCGCGTTCCGGCCGGGATCGGGGAAGTCGCCGGGATCGGGGGAGGCGCCGGGGCCGGGGAAGACGCCGGGATCGGGGAAGGCGCCGGGATCGGGGAAGGCGCCGGAACCGGTGCCGTCCGCGAGCGGATGCTGCTCCGCACAGGCCGCGACCAGCGGGACCTCCAGCACGGTGTGCAGCGCGAGCCCGGTCAGGGCCGACCAGCCGTCGTCGCCCTCCCGCCCGCTCGCGGGGGTGGGCAGGGCGACGACGGCGAGGTCCAGCCGGCCGTCGCGCAGGGCGCCGAGCATCCGCGCGGTGGTGTCCTCGGTGAGCGAGAAGTCGATGCCGGGGTGTGCCTGGCGGAAGGCGGCCAGCGTGGTGGCGAGTCCGGGGAAGGTCCCCAGCTCGGACGGCGGCGTCAGGGCCGCGCCGGCGACCATGCCCAGCCGCACGTGCCCGCGCCGCAGCCCGCCGAACTCCTCGGCCGTGCGGCGGGCCGCGGCCGCGGAGGCGAGCGCCGCCCGGGCGTGCGGCAGTACCGCCTCGCCGGCCGGGGTGAGCCGCACGGTGCGGCCCGAGCGGTCGAGCAGCCGGTGGCCCAGCTCCCGCTCCAGCTGCCGGATCTGGGAGCTCACCCCGGGCTGGGTCAGGTGCAGCAGCTGGGCGGCCCGGGTGAAGCTGCCGTGCTGGGCGACGGTGACGAAGTACTGGAGCTGCCGCAGTTCCATAACTCCTGATCATAGGTGCCAGAAATTCCCGGCCTTGGACGGGTGTACGGTTCCGGTCGCAGGCTGGACGCATGGAAACCGTGCCGCAGAACCAGGACACCGGGCAGATCCACTGGATCCGTGAGCAGATCGCGGCCGAGCGCCGTGAACTCGCCGAGGTGTTCGCCGCCCTCACCCCGGAGCAGTGGAACTCGCCGTCGCTGTGCGGAGGTTGGCGGGTCCGTGAGGTGGCCGCGCACATGAGTACCGGCTTCCGGCATTCGACGGCGCGCACGGTCCTCGAACTCGCCTGCTCCGGCGGCAACGTCCACCGCATGGCCGACCGGATCGCCCGCCGCGACGCCGCCGCCATGACCGAGCGCGACCTCGCCGCCGCCATGGCCGACCACGCCGACCACCCCTGGCGCCCGCCCGTCGGCGGCCGCATCGCGGCCCTCGCCCACGACGCCGTCCACGGCCTGGACATCACCGTGGCACTCGGTCTGCCCGCCCGGTTGCCGGTGGCGCGTACGAAGGCCCTGCTGGCCGGCGTCACACCCCGCACGCTGCGGTTCTTCGGGGCCCGGCTCGACGGAGTCCGGCTGGAGGCGACGGACACCGACTGGGCGTACGGCGAAGGTCCGCTCACCGTGGCGGGGCGGGCGGAGCACCTGCTGCTGCTCGCGTACGGGCGCCGGGTGCCGCAGGGCCTGCTGGCGGGGCCCGGCGCAGGGCGGTTCACAGCGGGCGGTTCGTAGTGGTCGGTCCGTGGTGCACGGTTGGCAGCGGACGGGTGAGCGGTGCCCTATCGACGGTCGGTGTTCAGCCACCGGGTGAGGGTGGCGTGCAGTAGCTCGGCCTGGGTGCGGTCCAGGACCACCGTCGTCAGGGATCCCGGCTCCCCCGAGCCCTCCTCGGCGGGCCGGCCGAGCCCCAGTCGCAGGTACTCCACCGGAGCCGGCCAGCCGTCCTCGGGCTCGGGCTCGTCGCCGAACCGGACGTCGGGGTGGCAGCGGTTGGGGATCGCGCTGAGCTCCAGCCAGCCCCCGCGGGGGTGGTCGGCGGCGGGGTTGACGTGCGAGCCCTGGTAGAGCCTCGGGGCGGGGCCGTCGCCGTCATCGGCGTCGGCGAGGTACAGCCAGGTGGCGAATATGGACATCGGGTTCTCCTCGGGGGACTCGGGGGCGGGGCCGAAGCCTGGGGAAGGACCGGGCGGCCGTCATGCGGGTTTCCGGGGCCCGTGACTACGATCGGAAGAAGTCCTTCCGGATGGTGGTGAGACGGAAGCCAGGTCGCCGATGGCCCCGAGGTCCGTGAAGTGGCCGCCGTACGTGCGGGTCGCGCCGTGGTTGCTGACCGCCGGCGGGCTGGTGTGGAACGCGCTGGATCCCACCGACTACTGGGGCGATCCGCTGCTGGCGGCGGCCGCCGTGCTGGCGGGGGCGCTGCTGGCGCTGCGGGACACCCTCGCGGTGGGAGTGGCCAATGTGCTCGGCATCCTGGTGCTGTCCACCCAGGACGGGTCGATCGGGACCCGGGCCGGCCACCTGGAGCTGGCGAACACGGTGTTCGCGGCGCTGCTCGGGATCTGGGTGAACCGCGTGATCGCCCGGCACGGACGGCGGCTGGCGCGGGTGCGGTCGGTGGCCGAGGCGGCGCAGCGCGCGGTGCTGCCGGAGCCGCCCGCGCGGGTGGGGCGGCTTTCGGTCGCGGCCTGCTACCGGGCCGCCCAGGACGAGGCGCTGATCGGCGGGGACGCGTACGCGTTGCAGGCCACCCCGTACGGCGTGCGCGGGCTGATCGCCGACGTGCGGGGCAAGGGGCTGCACGCGGTGGGGGTGGTCTCGGTGCTCCTGGGTGCCTTCCGGGAGGGCTCCCACCGCCTGCCGGACCTGGCCGCGCTCGCGGACGCGCTGGAGGGTTCGCTGCTGCGGGAGAGCGAGCGGATGAGCGAGGAGCTGCGGCTGGAGGGGTTCGTCACCGCGCTGCTGGTGGAGTTCCCGCCGGGCGAGGAGAGCGTGCGCACGCTCGACTGCGGGCATCCCGGCCCGTACCTGCTCGGCCCGTACCCGCGGGGCGGGGCCGGGCCCCGGGTGCGCCGGCTGGACGCGGCGGACCCGGGGCTGCCGCTGGGGATGGGCGGGCTGGGTGTGGCGCGTCCGGTGCCGGAGAGCCGGCCCTTTCCGGCCGGGAGCACCCTGCTGCTGGTGACCGACGGGGTCACCGAGGCCCGCGACGCGGCGGGCGAGTTCTACGACCCGGTGCTCGGCCTGGCCCCGCTGGGGCCGTTCTCCGGGCCGGGGGAGGTGTTGGACGCGCTGGTGGCGGACGTCGGGCGGTGGACCGGCGGGCCCAGGGACGACGACATGGCGGTGCTGGCGATCACGCACCGGGCCGAGGCGGCGGCGGAGGCGGACTGACGGCCGGCGGGCGACGCCTGCCGGATCCGGAGCCGGCCTGGGACGCGGATCACCGGAGGGCCTGATGCGGGGGTGGCGGACCGGGCCGGTCCGGGGGCGGCCCGGATCCGCCCGGGACCCCCTTCTACGGCTCGCTCCGGTCACGCCAATATCACGATGAGGTGACGGTCGGGCTGCACTCCATGGAATCCGGTCAAGTTGAGCGCCGCCGTCCGGTGGCTGGAAAGGCGGAGTCCGGATACCGGACAGTGAAATGGACCGGCGGACCCGGAAGCGATCAGGGCGCCCGTCGGGCCGTGCCGCCTTGGCCGACGGGCGTTGCGGACGGTGCGGCAGTGCCGGGAGCGGCCGTAAGGGGCGCGCAAGGGTCGGCCGGGGGAGTGGCGGGTTTCCGCCGACCTGCGGTCCGTCCGGAAACGAACCTGGTGCTTGCCCCGTGTCGAAGAGGTGACCGAGAGTCGCACCGATGAACGAGAAGCCTCGCCCCCGCCAGGCCCGTCTGCTCGGCCACCGCGATTTCCGGCTCCTGCTGACCGGAGCCGCGGCGGCCCAGACGGGCAGTCAGGTCACCCTGGTCGCCCTGCCGCTGGTGGCGGTGATGGTGCTGGACGCCACGCCGTTCCAGGTCGGCCTGCTGACCGCCGCCGAGACCGCCGCCTTCCTGCTCGTCGGCCTTCCGGCGGGCGCCTGGCTGGACCGGATGCGCAAGCTGCCGGTGCTGATCCGGGCCGATGTGGTGCGCTGCCTGGCCGTGGGGTCGATCCCGCCGGCCGCCGCGTTCGGGGTGCTGACCATGCCGCAGCTGTACCTGGTGGCACTGGTCACCGGGGTGGCGACGGTGTTCTTCGACGTCGCGCACCAGTCCTTCCTGCCCGCCGTCCTGCCGCGCGAGCAGCTGATCGGTGGGAACGGCGCACTGGAGACGGTCCGCTCCTCGGCGCAGATCGCCGGGCCGGGCCTCGGCGGCGGGCTGGTCCAGCTGCTCGGGGCGCCGCTCGCCATCGTGGCCGACGCCTGCGGCTACCTCGCCTCCGCGCTGTTGCTCGTCCGGATCAAGGCCGAGGAGCCGCGGCCGGAGCCCGAACCGGGGCGCTCGCTGCGCGCCGAGGTCGGGGAGGGCGTGCGGTTCGTCCTCGGCCACCCGTTGCTGCGGGCGATCGCGACCGCCACCGCTACGTCCAACCTGTTCTCCGCCGTGCTGACCGCCGTGCAGACGGTGTTCTGGGTGCGGGTGCTCGACCTGTCGCCGGGAGCCATCGGCGTGCTGCTGTCGGTCTCCGCCGTCGGCGGACTGGCCGGCGCGCTGTGTGCGGGGCAGCTCGCCCGGTGGATCGGGCAGGCCCGGCTGATCTGGCTGTCCACGGTGGTGACGGCGCCGTTCGCGCTGCTGTGGCCGCTGTCCGGCCGCGGCGCGGGGGTGGTGCTGTTCGGCCTGGCCTCCGGGGTGGTGCTGTTCGGCGCGGTGGCGTACAACGTCGCCCAGGTGAGCTTCCGGCAGAGCGTCTGCCCGCCGGAGCTGCTCGGCAGGATGAACGCCACCATGCGCTTCCTGGTGTGGGGCACCCTGCCGATCGGCGCCCTGGTCGGCGGAGTGGTCGCCGACGCGGCCGGGCCGCGCACCGCGCTCTGGCTCTGCGCCGCCGGCTTCCTGCTGGTGCCGCTGCCGCTGCTGCTCTCGCCGCTGCGGCGGATGCGCGAGCTGCCGGGCCCCGACCGCACGGCCGGGCATGCCGCGGGCGAGGACGCCGCCGACGAGGAGAGTGCCGTGAGCCCCACCGCGTCCTGACCGGGCGGCCCGCCCGTACCGCCCGGACCCGAGCCACGTGCCACCCGGACTGAGCAAGACCCTGGCCGATCCCCCGACCGATCCCCGATTCGATCCGCGACCGGAAACCGGAGACCGTCCCCGTGCACGCCAGTATCACCGCCGCCTACCTCGCCCGGTACCGCTCCGCCGCCGCCGAATCCCCGGTGGAGCTGCACCCGCTGACCGGCGCCCAGCGGCGGTTCCTGATCACCCGCCGGCTCGCGCCGCAGAGCCGCACCGACGTCGTCCCGCTGTTCTTCGCCTACCCGCGCGGCACCCTCGACCCGGAACGGCTGGCCCGCGCCGCGGCCGCGGTGGCCGCCCAGCACCCGGCGCTGTGCGGCGGCTTCGCGACGGTACGCGGCACGCCCGTGCTGCGCGCCGGCGGTCCCTCGGCCGCGGCCGCCCGGATCGCCGTCGCACCCGGGGTCACCGCGCGCGAGGCGCTGCGCGAGGCCCTGCTGGACTGGCCCGCCGACGGACCCGCGCTGCGCCTGCTGGTGGCCGCGGACCCGGACGGGGACGAGGAACTCCTCGCCCTCGCACTCGACCACGCGGCCTGCGACGAGCAGTCGCTCGGCGTGCTCACCGCCGAGCTCAGCGCGGCGTACGAGCAGGACGAGCCGCCGGCGGAGGGGCCCTCGCCCCAGGCGCTGGCCGACTACCGGCAGGCCGTCGAACTTCAGCTCGCCGCCGAGGACGCCGCCGGCGGCCCCACCGCGCAGGCTCACTGGGGCCGCCGGCTGGGCGGCCTGACCGGGGCGGGCGGCGGCGCGGCCACGTCCACCGGCATGCTCACCGAGCGGCTGCCCGCCGCCGGGGGCGCCGCCCGCGGCGCCGTCTTCCCGGCCCTGCTGGACGCGGCCGGCTCGGCCCTGCACCGGCTGCACCGGACGTCGGGGTCCCGCGGGCCGGAGGCCGGGGGAGGGCCGCTCGCGCTCGGCTACCCGTGGGGCGGCCGGCCGGCGGGTGCTCCCGCTGCGCTCGGCTGCTTCCTCAACACCCTGGTGCACCCGGCCACTTCGGGCCCGGCCGTGGACCTGGACGCCCTCGCGGACGCCTGGTGGAACGACCTGGACCAGGCCGGCACCCCCTTCGACGAGGTGGTCCGTGCCGCCCGCACTGCCGGGGCCGCATGGTCGGGTGCCCTGGACGCCCTGCTCACCCTGGAGGACCTGCACCGCCGCCCGCCGCTGGTGCTCGGCGGCACCTCCGGCCGGGAGACCCACCTGGACGGGCGTCCGCTCGCCGCGCCGCTGGCCGTCTCCGCCTCGCACGGCGACGACCTGCTGATCCGGCTGGCCTGGGACCGCGACCGCTTCCCCGAGGCGGACGCCCGGGCCGCCTTCGGCGAACTGCTCGCCGTGCTGCGGCACCACCTGCACACCCGGCCGAGCCTGGCCCCGCAGGCCTGACCACGTCGGCGGCAACAGGCGCCGACCGCCGGTTCACCACCCTCGACCACCCCCTGACCGACCGCTCGCTCCCGTACGCCCGTGCCCGCACGCCAGAACCCGCGGGCCCCGAACTCCCACGCCGGATCCACCATGGCGGATCCACCATGGCGGATCCACCACGCCCGTCCGCGCGCGTCCGACACGCCGCCGGACGGGACCCCCGGACTCCGGGCCGCACCTCACCCCGGTGCGGCCCGGCCCACCGGCCGGAGCAGGAACACCCCACGCCCGCCTCCGGCCAACGCAGTGCCGACACGCCCACCACACAAGGGAGTTGACCATGTTCGCACTCTCTCCGTCGCAAGAGATCGTCTGGCTGCACGAACAGATGCTGCCGGGCAGCCGCGCCTACAACTTCACCGCCGTCCTCGACCTGTGGGGCGCCCTCGACCGGGAGGCCCTGCACGCCGGCCTGGCCGCCGTGCTGGCCCACCACCCCGGTCTGCGGCTGGAGTTGGTGCCCAGGCCGGAGGGCCTGCCCGGCCAGCGGGTCGCCGAAAGCTGCGAACCGGAGCTGCGCCACAGCGACTTCGCCGCCGAGCAGGACCCGGAGGCCGCCTTCCGCCGGCTGCTCGCCGCCGAGGCCGAGGAGCCCCTGGACGCCGAGCGGGCGCCGGTGCTGCGCTGGCACCTGGTCCGGCTCGGCGAGGACCACCACCGGCTGATCCACGTCGAGCACCACCTCGTCCACGACGGTCACTCCTTCGCGATCCTGCTGCGCGACCTGTTCACCGTCTACCGCGCCACCGTCCTCGGCGAGCCCTACGAGCTGCCCGCCGCCCCCTCGTACGAGGAGCACGCCCGCGCCGCCGCCGACCTCCCCCGGGACCGCGGACTCGACTTCTGGGCCACGGAGCTGGCCGACGCGCCGCGCGAGGTCACCCTGCCCGGGCTGGCCCGGCCGGGCGCCGAACGGCGCCACCGCGGCGGCCAGCTGCGCCAGTCGATCGGCGCCGACCTGGCCGAGCGGCTGCGCGAACGCAGCAAGGCGGACGGCCACACCCCGTTCAGCACCCTGCTCGCCCTGTTCGCCGAACTGCTGCGCCGGCACAGCGGCCACCGCGAGCTGGTGATCGGCACCGCCGTCGGCAACCGCCCGGAGGGCTTCGAGGGCACCGTCGGCATGTTCGTCAACACCGTCCCGCTGCGCCTGCGGCTCGACCCGCAGGCCCCCGGCACCGAGGCCGTGGACGAGGTGACCGACGTCCTGCTGCGCGCGCTGCCGTACCAGGACCTGCCGGTCCAGGAGCTGACCCGCCGGCTGGGACTGCACACCACCGGCGCCGACAACCCGCTGTTCAACGTGATGTTCAGCGCGCACGACGCGGCGCTGCCCGACGTCCAGGCGCCCGGGCTGGAGGTCTCGCTGTACGAGGGCTTCAACACCGGCACCACCCGCTTCGACCTCGACCTGGTGCTGCTGCCCGACGACCGCCGGGTGGTCGGCGAGAAGCACGGCGCCGCCGGGATGACCCTGGTCTGGGACTACGACGCCGACCTGTTCCGCGAGTCCGAGGCGGTGCTGCTGTCCGAGCGACTGCTGGAGCTGCTGCGCTGCTACCTGGACCGCCCGCAGACGCCGATCGCCGAACTCGCCCCCGCGCCCGAGGCCGCACCGGCCACCCCGGTCAGCCCGGCCGCGCTCGACCCGGCCGCCGCCCACGACCCGACCTCGCTCGCCCTGCTGGCCGGCACCGAACGGATCAGCTACGGCGAACTCGACCGCCGGGTCACCGAACTGGTCGAGCGGCTGCGCGCCGCCGGGGTCGCCCCCGGCCAGCCGGTGGCCACCGTGCTGCCGCGCGGCGCGGACAGCGTGGTCGCCCTGCTCGCCTGCCTGCGGCACGGCGCCGTGTACGCGCCGCTGTCCACCGAGGACCCGGCCGCCCGGCTCGGGCTGCTGCTGGAGCGGCTGAGCCCGGCGCTCGTCCTGGCCACCCGGCAGAGCGCGCTGGCACTGCCCGCCGAGGGCGTGACCCCGGCGCTGCTGGACGGCCCCGCCTTCCCGAAGGCCGAGCCCGCCGCCGTACTGGACGGCGCCGCCTACGTGATCCACACCTCCGGCTCCACCGGCGTGCCCAAGCCCGTCCTGGTCGGCCGCGAGGCCCTCGCCGGGTACGTCGCCGCGATCGCCGCACGCTATGGACTCACCGCCGCCGACCGGGTGCTGCTGTTCGCCCGGCCGTCCTTCGACGTGGCCCTGGAAGAGGTGCTGCCCGCCCTGGCGGCCGGCGCCGCCCTCGTCGTGCCGCAGCGCGAGGTGCCCACCGGGCCCGAGCTGGTGGCCGCGCTGGCCGCCCGCGGCGTCACCGTCGCCAACCTGCCGACCAGCTACCTGCTCGCTGTCCGCGAGGACCTGTGCGAGGCACTGCGCGACGGCCGCTGGGCTCCCCGGCTGCTGGTGCTCGGCGGTGAGCGGCTGCCCGCCCGGGCACTGGCCGGCCTGACCGAGGCCACCACCGTGCTGAACGCCTACGGCGTCACCGAGGCCACCGTCACCTCCACCGTGTACGAGGTCACCGCCGCCGACGTCGCCGAGGACGGCGAGATCCCGCTCGGCGCCGAACTGGACGGCGTGCGCATCCACGTCCTGGACGACACGCTGCGCCCGCTCGCCCCCGGCTGCGTCGGCGAACTCGCCGTCGGCGGAGCCCTGTTGGCCGAGGGCTACCTGGGCCTGCCGGAGCCGACCGAGGCCCGGTTCGTGAGCGTCCCCGCGCTCGGCGGCGCCCGGGTCTACCGCACCGGCGACCGCGGCTACCGCGACCTGGACGGGCGGCTGCGCTTCCTCGGCCGCGCCGACAACCAGGTCAAGCTGCGCGGCCACCGGATCGAACTGGAGGAGATCGAGGCCGCTGCCTCCGCCGAACTCGGCGGCCGCTCCTGCGCGGTGCTGCTGCACACCGACCCGCAGACCGGCCCGCGGCTGGTCGGCTTCCTGGAGGGCGCCGACCGCCCCGACCAGGCCGCCCTGCACGAGGCGCTCGCCCGCCGGCTGCCCGGCGGACTCGTCCCGGCGAGCTGGACGGCCGTCGCCGCGATGCCGACCCTGCCGGGCGGCAAGCCCGACCGGACCGCCCTCGCCCGCCTGGTGGCGGAGGCTTTGGAGGCTCCTGAGGCGGAGGAGGGCGCGCCGAGCGAGTTCACCGACCCCGGTCAGCAGCTGATCGCGGCCGCCTGGCGCGAGGTGCTCGGCCACGACCGCTTCACCGCGGACTCGCACTTCTTCGAGGTCGGCGGTCACTCGCTGCTCGCTGCCCAGCTCGCCGCGTACCTGGAGCCGCACCTCGGCAGCCGCCCGCCGCTGCGCACCCTGTTCCGCCACGCCGTGCTGGCCGACCAGGCCCGCGCCCTCACCGCAGGAGACGCCAAGTGAACGAGCGAAGCGAGTGCGCACGGGTTAGTGCCCCTGCCGAGCACGGCGAGGTGGGAGCATGACCGCCCCCTCCGCCGTCCTGGAAGACGGCCACCGCGAACTCGTCGAGGCCTTCGAGAGCTTCGTTCGGCGCGAACTCGTCCCGCTGGCCGCGGAGTTGCCAGAGACCGCCGACCAGGTGCCGGCCGACCTGCGGGCCTACGTCCGCAAGCGCTCCGCCGCACTCGGCTTCTACGCCGGCGACTACCCCGAGGAGCTCGGCGGCGCCGACATGCCGTTCACCGCCGTCGTCCTGCTGCACCACGCCGCCGGGCGCAGCGGCTGCGTGCTCGCCCCGTACGCGCTGGCCGGCTCCGACGGGCCCAGCCCGCTGCTGCGACACGGCACCCCCGAGCAGGTCGAGCGCCACCTCGTCCCGCTGGTGCGCGGCGAACAGACCCGCTGCCTCGCCCTCACCGAGCCGCACGCAGGCTCCGACGCGTTCCGCCTCACCACCACCGCCGTGAGCACCGGCGACGGCTGGGTGCTGAACGGCCGCAAGACCTTCGTCAGCAACGCCGAGCACGCCGGGATCGCGCTGGTCGTCGCCGCCACCGACCTCGGCGACGGGGCCGGCCCCGCGGCCGGGGCCACCGCCTTCGTGCTGCCGATGGACCAGCCCGGGCTGCGGATCGGCCAGCGCTACGAGGGCATGTCCGGCGAGCCGCTGTTCGAACTGCTGCTGGACGGGGTCACCGTCGGCCCGGAGGCCGTGATCGGCGGCGAGGAGGGGGTCGGCGCGGCCACCGCCCTCGCCATCGACAGCCTCTCGCGCGGCCGCCTGGTGGTCGCCGCGATGTGCAACGGCATCGCCGAGCACGCGCTGCGGATCGGCGTCGAGTACGCCAAGGACCGCCGCGCCTTCGGCCGGGTGATCGGCGAGTACCAGCACGTCCAGGAGCACCTGGTCACCACCCGGGCCGAGGTCGAGGCCTCCAAGCTGCTCACCCTCGCCTGCGCCCGGCTGGTCGACGAGGGCACCGAGTCGCCCGAGAACGCGGCGCTCGCCAAGCTCACCGCCTCCGAGACCGCCGTGCGCGCGGTGGACCGCTCGCTCCAGGTGCACGGGGCCACCGGCTGGGTGCGCGGGCACCCGCTGGAGTTCCTGTACCGCTACGTCCGGATGACCACGATCATCGAGGGGACCTCGGAGGTCCAGAAGGTGATCATCGCCCGTTCCATGGGCCTGAACTGACGGTACTTACGTCACCTTCCTGGAGATGATGATGGAAAACCTTGACAAGGAAGCCCGGAGCGCGGAGGGCCTGAGCATCGGGTACGGTCGTCCGCACCAGGACGGCGCGGTGCTCGACCTGTTCACCGACTGGGTGCACCGCACCCCCGACGCCCCCGCACTGATCGACGGCGACCAGGTCCACAGCTACGCCGAACTCGACCGCCTCGCCGACACCGTGGCCGAGGCCCTGCGCGGCAAGGTCGGCCCGGGGGACCTGCTCGGCGTCTGCCTCGACCACTCGGTCTCGCTGGCCGCCGTCACCCTGGCCGCCGCCAAGCTCGGCGCCGTCCACCTGCCGCTCGGTCCGCGCCCCGGCGAGCGCCGGCTGCGCGCCGTCGCCGAGCAGCTGCGCCCCGCCTGCCTGGTCGGCGCGCCGGACCTGCTGCCGCCCGGCGGAGAGCGGCTGCCGCTGGACCTGCCCACCGGCGGCGTGGTGGCCGCCCTGGCCCCCGGCGGGCAGGTGCGCGTCCCGGCCGGCACCCACTACGCGGTGCTCACCTCCGGCTCGACCGGCACCCCGAAGGCCGTCGCCGTCACCGAGCCGGCGCTCGGCGCACTGCTGCACTGGTACCGCGAACTGACCGGCCTCGGCCCCGGCGAGCGGCACAGCCTGCTGATCGGCGTCGCTTTCGACCCGCACGTGCTGGAGCTGTGGGCCGGCCTCACCTCCGGCGCGGCCCTGGTCGTCGCCCCCGAGGCGGTCCGCTGGGACACCGGCGCGCTCACCGACTGGTGGCGCGACGCCGGCGTCACCGTGTCCATCCTGCCCACCCCGCTGGCCGAGCCCGTCCTCGGCCGGCCCTGGCCCGCCGGCCTGGCGCTGCGCCACCTGGTGATCGGCGGCGACCGGCTGCGCCGCGCCCCCGGGCCCGACGTCACCGCGACCGTCCACAACGCCTACGGCCCGGCCGAGGCCACCGTCACCACCACCACGCACACCATGGCCCCCGGCGGCGACCACGGCGCGGGCGCCCCGCCGATCGGCCTGCCGATCGACGGCGCCGTCCTCCTGGTCACCGACGAGGACGGCCGCCCGGTGCCGCGCGGCACGGCCGGCGAGCTGCGGATCGGCGGCCGCGGCCTGGCCGCCGGGTACCTCGACCCCGAGCTGACCGCCCGCCGCTTCGTCGACGCGCCCGCCGGCGTGGTCGGCACCGACCGGGTCTACCGCACCGGCGACCGGGTGGTCATGCGGCCGGACGGCGTGCTGGAGTTCCACGGCCGCCTCGACGACCAGGTCAAGGTCAGCGGCGTGCGGATCGAACCGGCCGAGGTCGAGACCGCCTTCGAACGCGACCCGGCGGTGCGCCGGGCGGTGGTCGCCGCCGAGCAGACGCCGACCGGTGGGGTCCGGCTGCTCGCCTTCGTCCAGGCCGAGGGCGGTGCCGACCCCGCTGCGCTGCTCGACGCCGTCCGCCCCTGGCTGCCCGAGCAGGCCGTGCCCTCCGTCGTCCGGCTGGTGGAGCGCTTCCCGCTGGACGCCAACGGCAAGGTGGACCGCCAGGCCCTGCTGGCCGACGCTTCGGCGGCGGACCGAGGCGAGGAGGCCCTGACGGGCGAGGGGAGCACCCTGGTCGAGCGCACCGTGCTGAAGCTCTGCCGCGAGCTGATCGGCCGCGCCGACCTCGGTCCGGAGGACAACTTCCTGGCCGCGGGCGGAAATTCGCTCGCCGCGGCGAGATTCCTGGAGGCTCTGGAGAACGAGTACGGCGTACGGCTGCGCGCCCCCCTGGTGCTGCGCCAGCCGGACCTGGGGGCCGTCGCCCGGCTGGTCGAGGAGCGGGTGGCCGCCCTGGCCGCGACCGCCTGAGCCCGCCCCAACCTCCTCAGCGGGGCGCCCCGGCCCACCCGGCCGGGGCGCCCGGAAGGGAACCACCATGACCACCGCGACCACGTCCACCGCGACCACCACGGACCCCGTGACCACGACGAACCCCGCGGCCTCCGCTACCCCGTCCGACCGGACCGCCGAGGCCCTGCCCGTGCTGCCCGCCCTGATCGCCCGGCAGGCCGAACGCCGGCCCGACGCGCTCGCCGTGACCGACGGCTCCACCGTCCTCACCTACCGCGAACTCTCCGACGCCTCAGGCCGGTTGGCCGCCGTCCTGGCCGCCCGGGGGATCGGCCCCGGCAGCGCCGTCGGCCTGCTGTGCGCCCGCTCGACCCGGCTCGTCGTCGCCCAGCTCGCCGTCTGGCGGGCCGGCGCACTGGTCGTCCCGCTCGACCCGGCCTACCCGCGCCCGCGGATCGCGGAGATGACCGCCGACGCGGACGTCCGGCTCGTCCTCGGCGACAAGGGCCTGCTCGCCGAGGCCGGGCTCCCCGAGGAGCGCACCCTGGTGCTGACCGAGCGCGGCACCGAGGCCACCGACGGCACGGCACCCGACGCCGCCGACCCGGCCGCGCCCGCCCTGCTCTACTACACCTCCGGCTCCACCGGCCGCCCCAAGGGCGTTCTCGTCCCGCACAGCGCCGTCGCCGACCTGGTCACCGCCGAGGACGCGTTCGCCCTCGGCCCGCGCGACCGGGTGCTCTTCCACTCCACCGTCTCCTTCGACGCCGCCACCTTCGAACTGTGGGCCCCGCTCGCCCGCGGCGCCGCCGTGGCCGTCTCCCCGAGCGAGTGGCCCAGTGCCGAGGACCTGGTCCGTGACATCGAGCGCTTCGGCGTCACCACCGTCTTCCTCACCACCGCGCTCTTCCACCACCTGGCCGCCCGGCGCTCCCGGGTCTTCGGCGTGCTGCGCACCCTGGCCGTCGGCGGAGAGGCGATCTCCTCCGAGCACGCGGGCGCCGTGCTGCGGGCCTTCCCCTGGCTCGAACTGGTCAACGTCTACGGGCCGACCGAGGCCACCACCTTCACCACCCTGCACTGGGTCACCCAGGCCGACTGCGCCGGCTCCGTCCCGATCGGCCGGACCTTCGGCGGCGCCCGCGCGTACGTCCTGGACGAGCAGCTCGCGCCGGTGGCGCCGGGCAGCGTCGGCGAACTGTGGATCGCCGGCGACCGGCTGGCCCTCGGCTACCTCGGCCGGCCGGAGCTGACCGCCGACCGCTTCCGCGAGCTGCCGGGCATCGGCCGCGCCTACCGCAGCGGCGACCGGGTCCGCCGACTGCCGGACGGCTCCCTGGAGTACCACGGGCGCACCGACGACCAGGTCAAGGTGCGCGGCTTCCGGATCGAACCCGGCGAGGTCGAGCACGCGCTGCTCCAGCTGCCCGAGGTCGCCGAGGCGGCGGTCGTGGTCCGCCGGGCCGGGCAGGCCGACGCCGCGCTCACCGCCTGCCTGGTGCTCGCCGAGGGCGCCCGCCCGGCCGTCGAGGCACTGCGCACCCGCCTGGCCGAGCAGCTGCCCGCCCACCTGGTGCCCACCACCTGGACCGTGCTCGCCGCGCTGCCGCTGACCGGCAGCGGAAAGGTGGACCGGCGGGCGCTGGCCGCCGACGAGCCGGCCGAGGCGCGGCCGTCCGCCGGCGCCGAGCTCGGTCCGATCCAGCAGGTCGTCGCCGACGCGTGGAGCCGGGCCCTGGAACGCCCGATCACCGACCCGGCCGCCGACTTCCTCGCCGAGGGCGGCCACTCGTTGCTCGCCATGTGGGTGGTGGACGACCTGCGCGAGGACCTCGGGGTCGAGCTGTCGCTCGCCGACTTCCTCGGCCACCCGACCGTCGCCGCCCAGGCCGAGCTGCTGGAGCGCGCCCTGCGGGCCGCCGACGACACCCCGGAAGGCGACCGATGAGCACCGTCGACCAGACCGACCTGCTGCGCCGCGCCCGCAACCGCCGCGCCGCGACCGCCGTCACCGCCGCCACCTCCACGCCGGAGGCCGACCCCATCGTGCCCAGCGGCCCGGCCCCGCTCTCGCACGCCCAGCAGCGGATGTGGCTGATGGACCACCTCGGCCAGGGCGGCGCCCTCTACAACGTGCCGCTCGCCACCCGCCTGCGCGGCCCGCTCGACCACCCGGCCCTCGCCACCGCGATCACCGGCCTGACCGAGCGGCACGCCGTCCTGCGCACCCGCTACCCGCGCCGGGGCGACGAGCCGTACCAGCAGATCGACCCGGTCGTCCCGGTGCCGCTGCCGGTCCTGGACGCCACCGGTCCGGAACAGCTCGCCGCCGAGGCCGCCCGGCCGTTCGACCTCGCCACCGGCCCGGTGCTGCGGGCCCTGCTCCTGCGGCACGGACCCGACGACCACACGCTCCTGCTGACCATCCACCACATCGCCGTGGACGGCGGTACGCTGCGGTTCCTCACCTCGGACCTCGCCGCGCTGTACCGCTCCGCGCGCGACGGCGTGCCGAACCGGCTCCCGCCGCCGGCCCCCTCGTACGCCGACTACGCCCGCCAGGAGCGCGGCCGCGAGGCCGAGCTGACGGCCACCGCCGGCGTCCTCGCGGCCAGGCTGTCCGGCGCCCGGCCGCTGTCCCTGCTGCGGCCCGTCCCGCCCGGCGCCCGGGAGCGCCGCGCCGCGCTGCACGCCGCCCCGCTGGAGCCGGCCGTGGTGGAACAGCTGCGCGTCCTCGGTGCGCGGCACGGCGCGACGCTGTACACCGTCGTGCTGGCCGCCGCGTTCGCCGCGCTGGGCATCGCCTCCGGGCAGGACGACCTCGTCCTCGGCTGCGCCAGCGGTCACCGGGCGCGGCCCGAGTTCCGCCGGACCGTCGGACTCGCGGTCAACACCCTCGCCGTGCGGGCGAACCCGTCCGGAGATCCGTCGTTCGTCGAACTGCTCGGCCTGGTCCGCACCGCCCTGCTCGACGCGCAGCAGCACCACGAGGTGCCGCTCGACCTGGTGGTCGAGCAGCTCGGTGCGGCCGCCCGCGGCGCGGACGGCACCCCGCTGCTCTCGGTCAGCTGCGACCTGGTCCAGACCGTCGACCCGCTGGTGCTGCCGGGCCTCGACACCGAGAACGTGGAACTCGACCTGGGGCTGGCCAAGTTCGGCCTCACCATGCTGGTGGAGGACAGCCCGGCGCCCCGCTGCCTGCTGCAGCACGACCGGGACGCGCTGGACGAGACCACCGCCGCCCGGCTGCTCGGCGCCTTCGCCGAACTGCTCACCGCCGTGGCCGGCGACCCGGAACGGCGGCTGTCCGAACTGCCCGGAGAGCGGTTGGCGGCCGCCGAACACCCGGTCGTGGAAGCCCTGTCGGCCGACCCCGCGGTGGTCGAGGCGGCCGTGGTCGAGAACCCCGACGGCCCGCCGCTCGCCTACGCGGTGGTCCGTGGCGCGGTCGTCCCGAGCGGCACCGCCCTGCGGGCCGCCCTGCGCGGGCGCCTCCCGGCCACCGAACTGCCGCTCGCGGTCACCCTCGTGGACCGGCTGCCCCGCCACCCCGACGGCACCCCCGACCGCGACCGGCTGCCCGGCGCCACCCCGCTGCCCGGTGCCGCTGCCCCGGCGGAGGGCCCGCTGGAGGAGGGCCCGCTGGACGCCGTACGGCAGGCCTTCGGCGAACTTCTCGGCGCGACCCCGCCCGCCGACGGCGACTTCTTCGCCCTCGGTGGCCACTCCCTGGTCGCCGTCCAGCTCGCCGAACGCCTGCGCACCCGCACCGGGCTGCCGCTCACCGGCCTCGACATCCTGGAGCAGCGCACCCCGCGCGCCCTCGCCGTCCTGCTCGCCACCCGCGCCGACGAGCGCCGCGCCGCGCTCGCCCGGGCCGGCGCCCGCCCGCAGGCCACCGGCGCCCGCACCGGCACCGTCCTGCTCACCGGCGCCACCGGCGGGGTCGGCGCGGCCGTGCTCCAGGAGCTGATGGCCCAGGGCCGGCCGGTCCGGGTGCTGGTCCGGCCCGAGTCCGCGCACCTGCCCGCGCTGAACGGCGCCGAGGTGGTGGAGGGAGACCTCGGCGACGTCGACAGCCTGCGCCGGGCGGTCGAGGGCGCCGATGCCGTCATCCACTCCGCCTGCACCTTCACCGACCACGCCACCGACCTCGCCGCGATGCGCGCGCTGGTCGACGGCTGGCGGGGCGGCCCGTTCGTCTTCGTCAGCAGCATCGACGCGTACGGCCGCCCGACGGGCACCGAGGTTGCCGAGGGCAGCCCCAGCGGCGCGGCCGTCACCCCGTACGGGCAGGCCAAGCTGGACTGCGAGCGGATCCTCTTCGAGGCCGCCGCCACCGGTCGGGGCCAGGCCGTCGCCGTCCGCTCCCCGATCGTCTGGGGCCCGCACCACCGCCTGCGCGACCAGCTCCGCTGGGGCTCCACCGGCGCCCTCTACCAGGCCGCCCTGGCCGGCCGACCGATCGGTCTGCCGGCCGCCGACGAGTGGTACGGCGCCTCCTGGGTGCACGCCGCCGCCCTGGCCCGCGCCCTCACGGCCTGCCTCTCCCCGGACCACCCCGCCGTCGGCCGGGTCGTCAACGCGGTGAGCGGACACGTCTCCTGGGCCGACTTCAGCACCGAACTGGTCCGCCTGCTCGGCTCCGGCAGCCCGGTCACCGCCACCCCCGACGCCGACGGGGAACTCCGCCGCCCCTGGCACTACCGGGCGGACACCCTGGCCGGTCCCCTCGCCCCCGAACCGGGCGAGGACTGGCGCAGCGTCCTGGCGGCCATGGTCCGCTGAGCCCCGTCGCGGGCGGGGGGGGGCCGGGGGGCCGCCCCCCCCCCCCCCCCACCCCGGGTTCCCCGGGGGGCCGGGGGGGGGGCCGTGGGACGAGAAGGGGAGA
>NZ_JBHVFE010000121.1:0-20704 GCF_042801945.1 Kitasatospora sp. NPDC057542 | reverse complement strand
GACCTGCGCCGGGGTAAGGCAACGTCAGGAACGGCGCCACCAGGGGCCGCGCCGCTTCGCCTCGGCCACCGCGGCTTCGGCAACGGCCTGGCGGCAGTCGGCACACAGTCCGTCGTCGTTCCAGCCCCGTTCCTCCTCGGCCCACCGCTCGTCCGTGAACTTCGCCGAACAGGGGGCGCAGGCCGGACGGCGTCGCTCCCATCCCGCGCCCGGCGGGCCCGATCGGCCTCGGCCTGCTCGACGGCGAGCAGCCGGTCGCCGTCCGGGTTGTCGAGCGCCTCGGTGAGGGTGTGCCAGCCGCCCCGGCCGAACCGGGCCCAGATCGCCGGGCCGGCACCGAACCGGCGCAGCATCGGCAAGGTGGTGGCCACGACCGGCAGGGCGCGGTGGTGACCGTCGCCGTACGGGGGCGTGTACCAGGCCTCCTCGGAGGCTGTCTCGACCTCCTGGATGCAGTGCAGCAGGCGCCGGTGGTCGCGCTTGACCTGCTCCGCCCCGCCGACACAGCATCACTCCGCCGCACGCAGAGCCACCGAAGGGAACAGCAGATGCCCACCATGCGTGCTCGTACGACGTTGGCGTTCACCGGCACGGTCGTGGCCCTGGCCGCGGCGCTCACCGGCCCCTCCCCCGCCCTGGCCACCCTCGGTCGCATTCGAACCGGCCGCCACACAGCCTCTGGAGAGGGTCGCGTGCCCCCGCGGGTACGTGTGCATCTACCCCGACATCGCGGCCTGCCACCCGGCCGGTTCCGACACCTCGGCGGGCGGTGACGGCGGGGTTCACCTGATCGGCTGACGCTGACCGGCTCCGGGCGCAGGCGGCCGGGCCCGGGGAATGACGGGGGTGCGTTCCGTGAGGGCCCGGCCGACGGGAGGCCAGCCGCGCCGGGGGCGTGGCGCAGCTGCTCTGCTCGGTGGCCCGGTGGTGCCGTGGTGGGGCCGCCGTGCCGGGAATGCTAGACCCGCTCATCAAGCGATGACCAGGGGTTCGACCTGCAATGCCTGTTGCTGGTCGGCGGCAGCGCGACCGCCCTGGTCCGCAACCGCCGCACCGGCGCTCAGGCCTGATCCCGGCAGCGAACGCGAACCCGGCCCTCGCGGGCAACTGCCAGCGGGGGCCGGTTCGTTGGTGGTGCCGCCCGGCTCAGGGCGCCGCCAGGGCGACCGCGAAGCCGTGGTCCGCGATGTCGAGGAAGCGCCGGTTGAACCGTACGAAGGGTTCGATGAGCAGGTCCACGAAGACCAGGAAGGCCACCGTGCCCACGCCCACCGGCCCGCCCAGCAGCCATCCGGAGAGCAGCAGCACGCCCTCGATCAGTCCCTTCGCGCACCAGAAGGGCCAGGTCCGGCGGTGCCGGATGGTGATCGCCAGCAGGTCGATGGCGCGGATCCCGAAGCCGCTCATGATGATCAGCGCCGACGCGTACGCGCACAGCAGCGCGCCGAGCAGCATCAGCGGGTAGCTCCGCAGCCCCAACCAGGCCACCGGCCGCAGCCATTGGAAGAGGTCGATCAGGCTGCCGCACAGGAAGAAGGTCACGAAGGGCGAGACCACCGGGCGCTTGCGGTTCCACAGCGCCCACACCCCGATGCACACCACCGCGACGGCCGCCTGGCAGATCCCGATGGTGAGCGGCAGGTGTCTGAGCACCCCGAGCGAGAAGACGTCGAGCGGATCGGTGCCCAGGTTCGACTGGATGAAGCAGTGGGCGCCCAGCGAGAAGACCAGGCAGCCGGCCAGGTACACCAGGGCCCGGGGCAGTAACTCGCCCAGCCGGCGCGGGTGCCCGTCCGGTGCGGTGCCGAGGGGATGGCGGGTGGTCATGGGTTCCTCCAGGGGAGCGGGCGCCCGGCCCGCGATCACCCCGGAGGCGGGGCGCGGGTTCAGGCGAGCGACTGGTAGGCGAGGAAACCGCCGAAGAGAATGACGCCGACCCCGGCGACCAGGTCGACTCCCTTCAGCAGCCGGGCGCTGAACCGTCGGCGGAACACCAGCACGCCGGTGCTCAGCAGGGTGAACCACAGCAGCGTGCCGCAGCCGACGCCGACGAGCATGGAGACCGAGGCGGGCAGCGTCCCGGTGACGTTCGCCGCCGTGGCCGCGGCGAAGGCGGCGGCCCAGTAGCCGATCGTCGCCGGGTTGGAGGCGGTGGCCGCCAGCGCGGTACGGAACGCCGTCAGCGGGCGGACCGCCTCCGGGTTCCGCTCGTCCTCGGCGGCGGTCCTGACCTGGAAGGCGGAACGCAGCGAGCGCGCGCCGATGTACACCAGCACCGCCGCCCCGGCCAGGCCCAGAGCCGTCCGCAGCGCCGGGACGTCCAGCAGCCTGCCGACTCCGGCCAGGCCCAGGCCGGCGTAGGTGACGTCCACCAGTGCCGCGCCCAGGCCGATCGCCCAGCCGGTCGGGAAGCCGTCGCGCAGGACGCTGCGCACGCACAGCAGGCCGATGGGGCCGAGGGGCAGAGCGACCAGGAAGCCGAGGCTGAGCCCGGCGAACCACGCGGGGAGGATGTTCACCGTCCGTCCCCGCAGGTCCCCGGGGTCATTCCGATCCGACCTAAGTCCTGGTGCGAGCACGTGCGCGACAATTCGCTCTGCCCTCTCGTCACAACACCCGCCGATCAGGTCATTCGACGAGTTCCGATATGCCGAACCGTACCTCATCGCCTTCGGCCGGGCTCAGGTCTTCGGGCGCGTAGAACAGCTCGTACACATTGGTCGACAACAACTGGCCGAGCCTAGTCAGGGCGTACACGTCCGTACCGCGCGGCTCCAGCCAGCCCTTGTCGATGAGCTGTTCGATTTCCGGTCCGAAGACCGTCTCCATGGTGACGCCGAACCGTTGCCGGAAATCCGGCCGGTTGACCTCGCACATCTTGAGGCCGCGGATCATGACGCGGCGCATCTCCTGTTCCTTGGTGAGGTAGGTGGCGAAATCCAGCGGGATCTGACCGCCTTCCACCATCTCGTAGTACTTTTTCAGCGGCTTGACGTTGACGAACAGCCGGTCGTGGATCACGCTCTTCGACGAGACGCCGAATCCGATCATGGGCCAGGTCCGCCAGTAGTACTCCAGGAAGCGCGAGTAGTCGGCGCAGCGGTCGGGGTGGAAGTAGCCGGTCGAGCTGCGCCGGACGAACCCCGCCGCCTCCAGGGCGTCGATGGCGTACTCGTACATGCGCCGCTCGTCCTGGGCCGTGGGGAGCGCCATCTTGCCGGACGTGATGAGCGAGTGGAACGCCGTCTTCGGCCAGATCTCCAGGCCGTAGGCCGTGATGCAGGCCGGTTCGAGTTCGATGGCGCGGTCCACGCTGCGCTTCCAGTCGTCCACGGACTGGTCCGGGAGCGGGAAGATCAGGTCGATGTTGGTGTGGGTGAATCCGCCGTCGACGACGGTGCGGAAGGCCCGTTCCGCGGTGGCGCGGTCGTGCGAGCGGTTGCAGATCGCCAGCAGCCGGTCGTCGAAGGCCTGGACGCCGACGCTGAGCCGGGTGAACCCGGCCTCCCGCATGCGCGCGATCTTGGCCTCGTCGACCGTCGAGGGGTCGAATTCCAGGCCGATCTCCGCGCCTTCGTTGAATGCGAAAGACTCCCGGCAGACGTCCAGCAGCCGTGCCGTCTGGTCGCCGGTGAGGATGCCCGGCGTGCCGCCGCCGAAGTACACCGCGTCGACCCGGAACGCGGGGAAGGCGCGATTGGCGGCGAACGCGCGGACCTCGCGCTCCAGCGCGTCGACGTACTGGGCGAAGTGCTGCTCGTTCCGGTTGATGTAGACCGTGTAGTCGCAGAATCCGCACTTGGTGATGCAGAACGGGACGTGCAGGTACAGCACCGCGTTCTCGGGGCGGAAGTACTCGTCGTACTCGTGGTGCCGGTATTTGAACGGATAGGTGTGGATGTTCCGCCGGATGATCTTCTCGGCCATCTGCGGTCGCTCCTTCGTCGGGGCCGGCCTGGCGTGGTGGGTGACGGATCCGGGGCCGGAGCCCGTCAGCAGAGGACCTGGAACGGTCGGACATCGGCGGCCTCGTCGAGGGCCGGCCGGTCGTTGGGGACCACTGGGCGTCCGCAGGAGACGAAGAGGTCGTCGTAGCGCGTCCGCGATCGCTCGCGGTAGTCGGCGGCGGACCTCGCCAGCATCTTGACGACCTCTTCGGCGAGCATCAGCTGGTACTGGCAGGACTCGGTGTTGAGCTCGTTCACGTCGCCGGACGCCACGTGGTTCTCCTGCCGGCAGCCCCCGCCGCACAGGTAGCGGGCCCAGCAGGCCCCGCACACCCGGTGCTCGTCGACGGTGCGCCGCCACTCGGGGTGGTCCCGGGTGAGGCCCTCGGCCCCGGTGCCCACGTCGAAGCCCTGGTCGCCGACCAGGCGGTGGCAGGGGCTGATGCTGCCGTCGGGGGAGTGGGTGTAGTACGTCCGGCCGCCCGAGCAGAACGCCAGCGCCGCCGACCCCTCGGTGATCATCTGTACCGTGCGCTCGTACTCCAGCACGCCCTTGAACCGGTTGTCAGCGGCGAACAGCCGCGGGTAGTGCACCAGGAAGTCCTTGAACTGCTCCACGATGCCGGGCTGGAGGAAGTGGTTGATGTACTGGATGCCCTTGGGCTCGGAGAGCTTGCGCTCCCCCAGGGTGAGGGCGATGGGCACCGTGGTGCCCTGGTCCACGGGGTAGACGCCCGGATAGATCTGGAAGTAGTCGAAGAGGTCGAGGTTCCAGAGGTCGAGCACGTTGTCGGTGAGGCTGGGCTCCGCGGTCGCGATGGTCATCCGCGCGACCAGGGTGACGTCGTCGCCGCAGGCCTCGCGCAGCCGGAACAGGTTGCGGATGATCCGGTCGTAGGACCCCTTCCCGTTCTTGGACGGGCGGTTGGCGTCCTGGACCTCGCGGCCGCCGTCGATCGAGACCGAGACGATGAAGCCGTAGTCCCGGAAGAGCTCCTCGATGCCCTGGGGCATCAGGGTGAGGTTGGTCGAGATCCGGTGGACGAACTCGGTGCCCGTGCGTGCGGTGAGGTCGCGGGCGCGCTCGCAGATCCTGCGGATCACCTCGAAGTTGGCCAGCGGCTCCCCGCCGAAGAACTCGAAGCGGACCCGCTGCCCGGGCGCGGCGTAGCGGTCGATGAAGTCGAAGATCCAGGCGATCGAGTGCTCGCCCATGGCCTCGGTGATGCGGCCGTAGTCGCCGCCCTCGGCGAAGCAGTAGGTGCAGGCGAGGTTGCACACGTTCGTCAGGTTGACGTTGACCGCGAAGTCGGCGCCGTCCGACAGCGTGCCCTCCCGGAGGCGGACGCGGTTGGCCTCGCAACCGGATTCGGCGCCGGCCTGCAGCCTCTCCCACGCCCGTCGCTCGTCGGGCAGCAGGTTCTCCACGCCGGCCGCCAACCGCTCGGCGGTGTCCGCCGGGGCGAGCAGCAGCCGGTGGCTCCCGGTGATCAGGACGGCCGAGGTGTCGTCGCTGAACGGCAGGACGCGGTAGTCGGTTCCATGCCGCATCGCACCCTGTTCCGTCGCGTGCGCGGGGCCGGTCATGACCTGGTGCGGGGCTGGAAGAGGGGCAGCGGCGAGACGTCCTCGTTCAGCGTCCCGGCGGAGGCCTCCACGGTCGGGAAGTGGGCGCGGTCGAAGACCTGGTGGAGGCTGGAGGTGCACTGCGAGGGGACGGCCACCTGGACGCCGACCTCGCCCGCCGTGCTCTTGGCGGCGATGTACCGGAAGCTCTCCTGCGGGGCCAGGTCGATGACCTGCCACGACTGCTCCGCGGCCGGGTCGCCGTAGCGGCGGTGGTAGGCCCGCACCGGCGCGTCGGAGGTGTTGCGCACCTGGACGTGCAGGGCGCGGACGTCGCCATGCCAGTCGAAGCGGGCCAGGTCCAGGCCCTCGGCGGGGAGTTCCGGCACCCGGGTCCGCGACCGGGCGTCGGGCAGCAGGACGATCGGAGCGCGGGCACCGCACCCGACGCAGGCGCCGTCCCCGTCCAGGCCGACCAGGTCGGCGTTGAGGCCGTACCGGGTGATCTGGAGCTGGCCGCACCGGTGGCACCAGGTGTTGGTCGACTCGGTGTCGTACACGTTCCCCAGGTAGACGTGGTTCAGCCCCATGTCCAGGGCGATCTTGCGGGCCCGTTCCAGCCGGTCGACCGGGGTGCGGATGGTGTCGGTCATCTTGTAGTCCGGGTGGAAGCGCACGAAGTGCGTGGGCACGTCGGGGCTGAGCCGCTCGCCGACGAAGGTCGCCATCTCCCGGGCGGTCGTCTCGTCGTCGCTGAGGTCGGTGACCATCAGCGTGGAGACCTCGACGTGCTTGCCGGCCCGGAACACCTGCTCGGTGCCCTCCAGGACCGGTTCCAGCCACCCCTTGGTGATCTTCCGGTAGTACTTCGGGTCCAGGGACTTGATCGACACCGAGAAGATGTCGATGACCGGGATCAGTTCCTCGATCGCCTCGCCGCTGATGAAGAACGCGGACTTGTAGAGGTTGACGATTCCGGCCGCCTTGGCGAGGGCCGCCGTCTCGACCACGAACTCGTGCCACACCACCGGGTCGTTGTAGGTCCAGGAGATGACCTTGATGCCGTGCCGGACGGCGATGTCCACGACTTCCTCGGGCGTGTAGTGGTAGACGTCCTTGTCCTCCACGTGGCGCGCCTGCGACGTCTTCCAGTTGTGGCAGTAGTCGCAGTTCAGCATGCAGCCGACGTTGCCCATGGAGAGGATCCGGGCGCCGGGCGCGTAGTGGAACACCGCCTCGGTCTCGATGGTCTCCTCGGTGGCGTGGACGGAGCGCCCGTAGTTCAGGGTCACCAGACGGCCGTCCCGGTTGGCCCGGACCATGCAGAATCCGTGCTGGCCGGGGCGTATCCGGCAGTTCCGGGGGCTGAGATGACATCGGACGACGTCGTCGTCCAGGCGCTCCTCCAGCCGGGCCGGGCGCGGTTGGTTGTCCCAGGTCCTCTGCGACATGGCTGTTCCTTCCGTGCGGTGGTACGGAGGCGACGGGTTGGCGCACGGGTCCTCGGGGGGCGGGCCGACCGGTGCGACGCCGTCGGGGGATCCGGGATTCCGGCGCCGTGGTACGGAATTCGGCTCCGGATGCGACTCCGGATTCGACGGTCGGATCGATGGTCCGGACCGACGGGGAGCCTGCGCCCGCCCTCATCTCCCACTCTCCCCCGGACGAAGGCACCGCCGGGGGATCGCCTCGCGGAAAGGGCCGAAGTGGAGGGGGAGAACAATGGGAATCGTGCCGGTTACCGCGATGAGCTTCACCGGATCGGCGAGCACCTGTCAAGGAGCCGACGGAGCACCGGATCCGGCCGGTACCCCGAAGTGGACAGCGCCCTTCGATCCGGTCGCAGCGCGGGTTAGGCCAGCCTCACTTCCGGCGATCTGACGCGTGGCCAGTGGATTCCCCGGCCGAGCGTCGGCGGAGGCCGATCCGGGCGGCGGCGCGGCCCGGGCCGCACGTCGTCGAAGGTGGCCGAAAATTGCCGCTCCCCAGGGGAATAACCAGCTGTCACAGAACGGTTCGCCTGCCGCAGCCACCGCTCGTCCCGCACCGGCCCCAGCGGCTCTCATCGGATCTGATTGATCGTCAACTCCACCCCATGTACAACGGAGTTCCGTCAGCCCTACGCTGAGTGGCCACGAAATGCCGCCGATTCGGGGAGCGGGCATGCCGGAGGGTTCGGACCAGGACCGGTCGTCGTCGGGTCAGCCGGTGCCCGGATGGCGGGTACCGGGGTGGACGGAGATCCGGCCACTCGGTTCCGGTCGGAACCGGGTCGCGCTGGTCCGCTCGGACGCCTCCGGTGAACTCGCCGTGATCAAGTACTCCCTCGCGCCGCCCGCCGGCGGCACCGCGCTGCGGCACCCGAACCTGGTCCGGATCGACCAGCTGCTCCCCTCACCGGACGGCACGGGCGGCGCCGTGGTCATGGCCGCGGTGGAGGGCGCGAGTCTGCAGGTGCTCCTGGCCGTCCGTCCGCTCCCGCCCGAGGCCGCGCTCGCGGTGCTGCGCGACTCACTGCTCGGGCTGGCCGCCGCCCACGAGCAGGGCGTGCCGCACGGGAGGTACCGGCCGAGCGACGTCCTGGTGGACCTCACCGGGCACTGCCGGCTGCTCAACACCGGCCGCCCGCCCGCCGATCCGGCGGAGCCGGACGCGGCGTACCGCGCCCCCGAGTTGCGACTCGGCGCGCCCGCCTCGCCCGCCTTCGACGGGTACTCCGCCGCACTGGTGTTCGTCGAGTGCCTGACCGGTCGGCGCCCCGCACCCGCCGCAGCACCGCCCGAGAACCTGCCCGAGCCGGTGCGCCGGGTGGTGGCACGGGCCCTGGCCGAGGCGCCGGAGGTCCGGTACCCCGATGCCCGGTCCTTCCTGACGGAGCTGGCGGCGGCCGCCGCCGCGGTCCACGGCCCGCAGTGGCCGGAGCGGGGCGCGCGCCTGCTCGCCGACGCGGCCGGGGCGACGGCCGCCGCCCACCCACTGTCGGGCCCCGCGCCTGCCGGGCCCGGGCCGTGGTGGCGGCGTCGGCGGAACCGGCTCGCGGTGGCGGGCGCGGTCGTCCTCGCCCTGCTGGCCGCCCTGACCGTCGTCCTGGTGCTGCCGGACGGGGACGGCCCGAAGCAGGAGGTGAGCGAGCCCTTCACCCAGGCACTGGCCGCGCTCGCCCGGACGCCGGGGGTGCGCTACCAGGACCACGACCAGTACACCGGCTACTACGACGTCACCGTGACGGCCACGGCGGAGCGGTACGGCACCGTGGGCGAGAGCGCGGACTTCTCAGACAAGGTGGCCCAGGACCTGGTGACGGTCGCCGGGCGCGACTACCTGAGCTACCGGAACGACGCCCAGCTGAAGGGCTGGATCTACGACCCGGGCAACGACGAGAAGAACATGGGCCCGATGCTCGCGACGTACGCGACGCCCGCGAAGCTCGCCGCGACGCTGAGCACGGCCCTCGACCAGCAGCCCCGCTTCCCGGTGGTCGGCGACCAGGCCGCCGCCGCCGTCACCGTGGCCGGGCAGCCGGCCTGGCGGGCCGACACCGTCCAGGGCTATCTGTACGTCACGAAGAACGCCCCCTACCGGGTGCTCCGTTGGGAACCGCCGAACCCGGTCACGGCGATGGCCGGGCTGAAGGCGATGGCGAAGGACCCGTCGAGCCGGCAGCCGAGGTCGCTGGAGGCCCACACGCCGCTCACCAACTCGCTCGGCATCGACCTCACTCCGGTCACCGACGCCACCGGCCTGTACGGCAAGGTCGTGCAGTACACCAAGGAGCTCGCCACCGCCACGACCGGCGGCTCGGTCCAGATCCTGCAGCAGAACGACGGCGCGAGCAACGTCGTCTGCAGTCACACGGGTTGCCTGGTGAACGTCGCCTTCTCCGGCCCCGTCTACAACGCCTCCTCGGCGGCGTACCTCCTGGACAAGGTGTACATCGAGCTGACGGTGGGCTCCATCACCACCGGCGGCCGGGAGGCCGGCGGGTGCCGCAGCGGCCTGCAGCCCTACCAGCTGACCGGGACGAGCCTGAGCGGGAAGCTCACCTGCAACAACCCGGCCGGTGGCCCGCTCTTCGACCAGGCCTCCGCCGAGAACCAGGCCGACGCGAACGCCTCCGGTCACTCCGAGTTCTGGGACTACGCATACCGGATCGACCTTGTTGTCCACCCTCTCGACCCCACCGCCGTCGACCAGTTGGTCGCCAAGGAGCAGAATGAACTCCAGTCCCTCGGCTGAGCCCCAGCCGGAGCCGCCGGCCACCGTTGCCCTCCCGGCGCCGCCGACCGGGGACCTGCGGGACGCCATCGTCACCGCGGTGATCGCCCGACTCGCCCCGGCGGAGCTGCCGCTGGCCGAGTCGCTGCACGGGCTCGACCCCGAGACGGCGCTGGAGCGCCTCAGCTCCCGGCCCACCCGGGGCGAGCCGTTGGGCTTCGGGCTGGAGGAGATCGGCGTCCTGCTGACGCCCGCCGTCTGGATCGCCGTGGACGAGTCCGTCCGGCGGGTCGTCGACGCGGTGGCGGAACGGACGAGCCGGTCCGGGCTCGCCCGCCGCGGCCTCTTCCGCCGCCGCCGGACCCCGGTGCCCATCACCGTTCCCGCCCTCGCCCAGGAACAGTTGGCCTCGGTGGAACAGTGCGTGCTGGAGGCGACCCGGCAGACCGGCCTGACCCCCGAGCAGGCCGAGCGGATCGCCGACGGCGTGGTGCGGCGGCTCGCGCTCCTGCCGCACGCCGCGGAAGGACCGGAGCGGAGCGCCGAGGGCGAGGGATGACCCGGCGGAGCGGCCGGGGAAGCGGATGACCGAGGCAGGACCAGGGCGTCGGAGCGCCCGGCTCCCCTTCCCCCGGCCCGGAGCGGGGACGACCCGGCGCTTCGTGCTGCTGGCCGGCGTGTTCACCGCCGGTTCGCTGGCCATGCTCTCGGACCTGCTGCTCCTGGTGACCGACCCGCGCAACACCACCGCGGGCTGCGCGCTGGCGGCCGGCGCCGACCCGAACCACACCAGCCTGGCCAACTACCTGCCGCTGAGCGATCCGGCCTACCGCTGGTGCCTCGACACCCACGTGGGCCGGTGGAAGCTGCTGGGGCTGCCACTGCTCGCCACCGCGGTGGTCCTGGTCCTCGCGGTCGTGGTCCACCTGCTGATCCCGCGCTGGAAGCAGCACCGGGTCCGGACCGTCCCGCTCGACCACGCCGAGCTCACCGACTGGCTGACCGCGCTCGCGACCCGCTGCGGGCTCCCGCGAACACCCGCGTTCACGGTGGACCAGGCGACGCCGTTCACCGCGAACGCCGTCGCCCTCGGACGGTTCGGACGGTACAGCCTCCGCCTGGACCTGGGCCTGGTGACGCTGTACCGGACGGACCGCCGGGCCTTCGAGGCGACGCTGCTCCACGAGTACGCCCACCTCCGCAACCGGGACGTCGACCTGACCTACCTGACCATCGCGCTCTGGCGGGTGTTCCTCGTCTGCGTGGTCCTCCCCTTCGTGGTGGTCGTCGGACGGGAGTTGCTGCCCGCCGTCCTCGCGCCCACCTTCCACTCGCCCCCGCCGGCGCCGCTGGCCCGGGACCTGGCCCTGGCGGCGGTCATGGTGGTGCTGATGCACCTCACCACCGCCGAGTTGCTGCGGGCCCGCGAGATCCACGCCGATCTCGACGCCGTCGCGCACGGCGCCGACCCGGCCTACTGGACGGCGCAGCGACATCGCCGGACCGCCGAGCAGCGCCGGGGCCCGGCGGCGGTGCGCCCGGCAGTGCGGGCGGTGCGGGCCGTGCGGGCGCTGCTGCGGACCCACCCCTCCTGGGAGGCCCGGGTCGCCGCGCTGGCCGACGCCTCCGCGCCGGTCGCGGTCCGGCCGCCGCAGCTGGTGCTGACCGGGGTGTCGGTCGTGGTCCTCGGCTATCTGCTCACCTTCACCCCCGGCCTCAACACCTATCTGCCGACCGGGCCGGGCAACCCCGGGGTCTGGCCGGCGGCCGTGCTGGCCGCCGCCGTGGCAGCCGGCTCCGTCCGGCGCAGCGTGGTCCACGGCCCACCGGAGGCCGTCCGCTCGTCCGGTCTGCGGGCGGGGCTCTGGTTCGGGGCCGGCAACCTGCTGGGCGAGCTGGTCTGCAACCAGTTCCTCGGGCTGGACTGGGCACCCCGCTTCCCCGAGGCGCTCCTGCTCCTGCTGCCGGTGCTGGTGCCCGCCGCCGTGCTCTGGTGGACGGCGGGCTGCGCGGCGCTCTCCGCCGGTCTGCGGCCCGGGCTGCGGCGGTCGGCGGCCGGGGCGGCCACCGTCTCCGTCGCCGCTGCGGCCTTCGCCTGGTGGTACGGCTGGTGGCAGTCGGCCGGGACCTCCTTCGCCGCCGGGATGCCGTACTCCTCCGCCACCGCCCTCTCGTTCCTGAACGCCGGTTTCGAGCCCTCGGAGCAGTTGGCGCCCTCGACCACCTCGGAGGTCATCGCCAACCTCACGCTGATCGTCGTCATCCTGGCCCTCTTTCGGTGGACCGTCTGGCTGACCGTCGGGCTGTGGCTCGTCCCGCTGGCCATCCCGCTGCTCGGCGGGGTACGCGCCCGCGCCTCCGGCGTCCTGCCGGGTCTGCTGTGCGGCGCGGCCGTCGGCGCCGGGGCCCTCGTCCTCACGTACCGGGCCCATGTGTGGATCTGGCGGGACCAGCAGGTGTTCGTTCCGACCCTGACGATCTACAGCGGCTGGCTCTTCGTGCTGCTGCTGTGCGGTGCGGTCCTCGCGGCGGTGGCCGCGGCGCTGCTGGGCCGGGGCAGCGGTGCGGCGGCGGCCGTCGGTGCGGGCACGGCGACGGCCGTCGGCCTGACCGTCCTGCTCGCCGTGAACGCGACCGACGGCTGTGTGCCCGGGTTGGAGACGGTGCGGGCCTCCTGCGGTTTCCCCGTCGGGAACGGCCGGCAGCTGCTCGCCTTCTTCCTGCCCCAGTTCCTCGCCGTGGCGGCGATGGCGAGCATCGTGGCGGCGCTCCCGGTCGCCGCCGCCGCTGCGCTGTTCCGCCGTCGGGCCCCTGCCGCTTCCCGTCGCCCGAAGGCCGGGCCAGGCCCCAAGTACCGCCTCTTACAGCGTACTTGCTCCACCGTCGGCTGCCTGGTCCTGCTCGGAATCGGCCTGGTCGGCTACACCGTGCCCGGAGGCACCGGCTCCGGCGCGGTCGGCTCCGGCGCGGACCCGCTCGTCACCGAAGTGCAGCGCAGACCGGTGGACAGTCTGACCGCCGGTCTGCAGGTGTGGGCCTGGGGCTACTTCGGGGGACGCAGCATCATGCAGCAGTACGAGTACGCCCTCGCCGCCGCCGACCGCAGTGTCGGCCCCGACGGCGGGGTGGACGCGGCAGCGCTGCGGCGCGCCTGCACGGAGCTGCTCGACGCGGCCGACCGGGCCGACGCCTACTTCCCCGTCCCGGTCGCCGCGGAGCAGGCCGCCTGGACGGCTGCCCTGGCCCACACCCGCACCCAGGCGCGACACTGCCTCGACGCGCCGCCCCCGGCCGGCCCAACGGAGATCGACCGGTTCTTCACCGCCCTCGACCCGCAGCCGGACCCGGTGGCGGCCATCATCGAGCACCTGCTCAGCCTCTCCGGACCGACCCAGCAACTCCTGCTGCCCTAGGAACTGTCGTCAAACCTCGGCCAACGACCACCAGGAACACGGCTGGTCGAGCTGTCGCAGCAGCAGTTGCGTCGCGGGTCCCGGGAGGTCTGCAGTCAGAGGGGCGTGTCAGAGTCTGCGCATGCTCGAGATCGCGGTGAAGACGGAGAACCGGGAGCGGCACGTCCGTGTGTCCGCCGAGGAGCTGGCTGGGTTGGTCCGGCGAATCGGTGGTGACGGTGACCTGTTCCTGGTGGTCCAGCGCATACCCGACCTGCCTGACATCTTCGCCCAGGTCTGGCACAAGGCCGGTGGTGACTACACGCTGGAGTACCGCGACGGTGCCGCCGACCGGCACTTCCAGGCGATGACCGACGGGCCTGAGGTCGTGATTGCGGCGATGACCGGCTGGGCCCGCCAGGAGGCCGGATGGGACAGTGGTCTGGCTTGGTCGCTGCTGGACATGGGCCCCGCCCGTGACGTACCGCCGCTCGACCTCGACGAAGGCGAGCGCGTGGAGTTGGAGAAGCGCGTCCGCGAGGTGCTCGTAGGCGGTTACGCCTCCCGCGCCGAACTGGCGGAGCTTGCTGAGGAGTTCCTGGTCACCAGGGACCGCCGGCCCGTCTCGCGCGAGCAGGCGGAGGCGCTGGCCGACCGGTTGTGGGTGGAGCGGGTCGCGGAGCAGGCCGAATGGCAGGGCGAGACCGGCCCTGAGCGGCTCACCCGCGCGTTCACCGCCCTGCAGGACGCCGGCATCACCGCCCGCGAGAACTTCACCTGTTGCCGTAGCTGCGGCCAGTCCGAGATCGGCGGCGAAGGCGGGCCCGACGCCCGCGGCTTCGTTTACTTCCACACCCAGTGCACGGACTCCGCCGCAGCCGGCCACGGACTGATGCTCCTCTACGGCGGCTTCGACGGCTCGTCCGAGACCACTGCAGCCATCGGCCACGAGGTCGTGGCTGCCCTCGAAGCAGTCGGCCTCCCCGCCGAGTGGGATCATGACCCCGGCCGGGCCATCACCGTCACCCCGCTCGACTGGCGCCGCCGCCTGGTCGGCTAGGAACCGGCGTCAAAGATCGCGCCCACCTGAGGAGTGAGGCGAGGGTGACGGCTACCCGAGAGGACGTTAAGTCCCTTTTCTCTCGGTTCGTGATCGCTCGTTCGTGTGAACGTCGGCCGCACTGGCGTGCCAGTCGGGGCTCGGGCGATGTTCTGTGGCTCATGGACAGACGGGCGCATCCGAGCGACTTATCGGATGAGCAGTGGGCGTTGATCGAGCCGATGATCACGGCCTGGAAGCAGGGCAGGGTGGCACGGTCGGCTACCGGGGATCCGGGGTCCTGTGATCTGCGGGAGGTCGTGAATGCGACCCGCGCTTCTCGGTGCAATCGGCCAGGACCGGGAACAGGTCGAACACCTCGTCGACCAGGTCGGCGACGAACCGGGTCAGGTGGTCCTCGGGCAGCCAGTCGTTCAGCGACGGCGGCAAGAACAGCACCTGGCCCGGGTCAACCGCCCGGAACTTCTTACCCGCCCCGACCCCACGCGCCCGCGGTTGCTCTGGCTCGACCGGCTCGGCCTCGAACAGCCACTCCTGATCACGCATACCGGGATCATCTCGGATGAATGATCACGATCCGCACGCAGGTCGCCCGCTCCGGGGACGAGAAGCACCCCCGCTGGACCGTAGCCGAGCGGGGGTGCAATGGTTCAGCAGATGAGGGGGACGGCCACTGCGGACGGGCGTTCACGAGTGGCGGTGAGCAGGGCGGGTTGGCAGCCGGCTAGAGATCGTTTCCCGAGACAGCGGGTGCTGGGGTTGCCACCTGTCATGGCGTGGGCAAGTGCTGCCCCTGTCCGCAGTACCGGCACCCGCCACGGCGTCGTAGGGAAGGGTCGAGATCACTGCCGTCCACACCGCCCAGCGCCCCCAGCGCAGCGCGGTGGCCGCCTCGGTCCACGGCGCGGCGGCCCCGGCGCCGCGCCCGCACCGCACGCACTGCCCGCTGGTGCGCCGCTGGTACGCCAGCGTCATCGCCGCCCAGAGCAGACCGCCGACGAAGACGATGACCAGATTCCCGCGGTGCCAGTACAGGATGTCGCCCATGGTCTGGTGCCCCGGCACACCGGTGACGGCGAACACCAGCAGCAGTGGCGAGAACACCAGCAGACCGAGCAGTGAGTAGTCGGGAACCAGGAAGGTCAGCACGCAGGCGGACAGCCATCCGTAGGCCAGCAGCGCCTTGCGCTGCCAGGCCGTTCCCCAGCCGCGCGCCATGAGAACCCCGACGAGCACGCCGACCGCGCAGAACACCGCGATCACGGGCGCCCGATCAACTGCCCGTTACTGACCCACACTCCCAGTCGTCTCTAACCACGGCGGCCGCCACCTGGACTTCTCCCGCGGTGCCCCCGACGCCCTCCCCGAGATCGTGGACGCCGTCGCCGGGCAGTGCGCGGTCGTCCTCGACGGCGGGGTTCGGCACGGCGTCGACATCGCCAAGACCCTGTGCCTGGGCGCGGACGCGGTGATGGTCGGACGCCCGGCCCTGTGGGAGCTCGTCCACTCCGGCGCGGAGGGCGTCGCGGACGTCCTGCGGCTGCTCATGGGTGAGTTCGAGGAGGTCATGGCCCTGATGGGGGCGCCCACCGTGGCCGACTTCGAGCGGTCCGGGGTGGTCCTTCCCGGGGGGCGCCCACTTCTCCCCCTGACGCCGCGCGTCCACCCGGACGCCCGAAGGCGCCTTCGGCCTGCACCGCGTGGTATGCGGCGGGGGCCCAAGGCGTCTTGTCGTACGGTCGTTGGGAGCGCGGCGTCAGCCGAGCTGCCCGGTCGGCCGCATGGTGATGTGGTTGATGTCCACGCCCGCGGGCTGGTTGACGGCGAAGACGATCGTGTCCGCGATCTGCTCGGCGGTCATCGTCGGCGCCGCCTCGGGGGTGCCGCCGCGCTCGTCCCAGAACGGGGTGTCCACCACCCCGGGGGCGACGACGGTCACGCCGACTCCGTCCTTGCCGACCAGCAGCCGGGTATTCTCGGCCAGCGCGTGCGCGGCCCACTTGGTGACCGAGTACAGGTTGCCAGGCGTGTTGCGCACCCCGGCGACCGAACCGATGATCACGATCCGGCCCTTGGACTCCCTGAGGTGCGGCAGGGTCTCCCGCACCAGCAGGGCCGGGCCCAGGACGTTGGTGAGGACCATGGCGCGCATGTCCTCGGGGGCGTGGCTCTCCAGGTTGCCGGGCAGTGAGAAACCGGCGTTGGCGATGACGTTGTCCAGTCGGCCCCACGCGTCCACCACGCGGCGCACGGCGGAGGCGACGTCGTGCGCGTCGCTGGTGTCGCCGGTGATCGTCAGCAGCCGCTCGCCCGCTCCGGCCGAAGCGGCGAAGGCGGCCAGCTTGTCTGCGTCACGTCCGGTGACGGCCACGCGGTGGCCCTGCTTGAGCAGGGCGCGGGCGGTGGCGGCGCCTATTCCGGTCGAGCCACCGGTGATGAGCGTGACGGGTTCCATGGGACGGCCTCCTCAGCGATATGGGTCATCGGGGCTCCGCCAGGGTCCCGGATGCCGATGAACGCGAGGTGGCGCGTGAGGTCGGCCGACTCCGGGTCGCCGGTTCCCCGAAACGCCTGCACTATACCCAGCGATCTTCCCGCCGAGCCGGCACGCCATCGCTGACCGGCCGCGATGCCGTACGAAGTGGCCGAACCCGCGCTGCCGACCCCCATGTTGGGCCCTGCGCGGCGCGCAGGGCCCGGGCTGCGCTCACGCTCCTGGTCCGGCAAGCATGACGGAGAGGAGTACGCGAGGAACCAGCGGTTGGCTGTGATCATGTCTCGCGTGTTCTTCGCGGAGTTTCGAGGTGCTGTTCCCTCATCTGGCCGGTGTCCTGGTGGAGTTGGTGGATCAAGCTACGACCGGGGTTGTCACGTTGCATGCGCGGGCCCGCTCGGCGGGTGCGGACTGTCCGCACTGCGGTAGTGCCTCGGACCGGGTGCACGGCCGGTACATGCGACGGCTCGCGGATGCCGCTGTCGGTGGTGCCAATGTGGTGATCGAGTTGCTGGTACGGCGGTTCACGTGCCGGAACCCGGGGTGCCGGGCGGTGACTTTCGCTGAGCAGATCGCGGGGCTGACGAGCCCGCATGCCCGCTACACGCCACTGGTTCGTGAGCAGTTGACCTCGATCGCCCTCGCGCCGGCCGGTCGCGCGGGTGTCCGTCTGGCCGGGATGCTGGGCCTGCGCGTGGCCAAGGACACCCTGTTACGTCTGGTCCGCACCGCGCCGGAAGAACCCGTCATGCCAATCCGCGTGCTCGGTGTCGACGATTTCGCGCTGCGGAAGGGCGACTCGTACGCCACGATCCTGGTGGACCTGGAGAGGCGGCGCCCGGCGGACGTGCTGCCTGGCCGGGATGCCGAACCGCCGGCCGCATGGCTGAAGGGCCATCCAGAAATGGACGTAACGGTCCGGAAGTTCCCGAGCCTCCGCGTCAGGGATGACGCCGACCACCCACCGCCCCTGTCGAGCTCACCGTCACCCCTCTCAGCCTGCGGGGCAACTCTATCCGCCTCGCTGATCGGCATCACAAGATCCACGACAGAGCCAATTACGGTGATCGTCCACAACCCGGACGGCCTGGTCGCGGACGGCCTGGCGGAGCCGGTGGCACCCGGTGTACCGACTTCGCCGCTGAAAGCCTGAGGCGGTTCACCCGCCGATCAGTAAACCGCCTCAGGCTGATTGTCCGATGAATTATCGGATGAACCTGGAGAATTCCTCGAAGCTGATCTGTTCGTCGCCGTTCTCGTCGGCAAAGTCGAAGGCCGCGCGGGCGTTGGCGTCGCTGACCTTGGGGTTCTTCTGGAGGAATGCCTTGAACTCGTCGGAGGCGATGTAGCCGTCGTGATCGGTGTCGATCTCGTCGAACTGGCGCCGGACGCTGTCCCTGTCGCTCATTTCTGCTCCTCTGCCTCGGAAAATTCTGGCGCTCCGAAGCATAGGCGGAAAATTCGCGAGGCCATGGGATAGAAAAGCCGAACAGCCCTGTTGTGCTGATCGCACGACAGGGCCGTTCGGGCAATGTCAGGCAACCGCCGCTTCGAGCTACAGTACTACTCCCGCGACGGCTTGCCGCCGCCGCGAAGGACCTCGACCCGGCCGCCCAGGACAGGGCCGGCAGGCCCGTGGTGGTGTGCACCAGCGGCGTCGCGCTGAACCGGCCCGAGATCCGCGAAGCGCTGGTCGAGCTCGGCGTCGACGCCGTGTCGGTGTCGCTGGACAGCGCCGTCCCCATCCGCAACGACCAGTGGCGACCACCGCGCCGAGACAGCGACGGCTGGGAGGCCGTCGTCCGCGGCATCGGCGCGCTGATCGAGGCCCGCGGGCCCGCGCCCCGGCCCAAGGACGGGATCTACAACGTCATCACCCGCCTCAACCTCGCCGACATCGTCGCCATGCCCGAACTCGCCGCAGGCCTGGGCTGCGACTACGCCGTTCCGCAGCCGATCGCCCTTGATGCCGGCCACCGCCTGTCCGCCGAACTGTCCCTGACCGCCGACCTGCTGCCCGAGCTGACCGCCCGGTTCGACGAGCTGTACGCCGCCGGTCCGCCGCCGGTGCTGCCCGAGCACGCCTACGCCGGCCAAGTCGCCTCCGCGGTCGCCAGGCCGACCGACCTCGTGCCGGGCTGCTTCGGCAGCGACACCCTGTACTTCGTGCAGCCGGACGGCACGGTGTGGGACTGCCCCTCCGGATTGACGATCGCCGCCACCCCGCCGGAGCGGCACCGCAGCATCAAGGGCGCTACCGCCCGGGAGCTTTTCCAGGTCCCGCCCGGCTGCGGCAGCGACTGCGCGCTGTTCTCCGTGGACTGCGTCAACCTGTGGCCGCTCACCGGCTTCCCCGTCCTCGCACCCACCGGGCAGGAGGCTTCCCGTGCCTGAGAACACCGGCCACCGGGCGATGGCCGCGGCCGTCGCCCGTATGCCCGACCCGACCGGATACCGGGAGACGGCGGCGCTGGAGGCGGACCTGGCCGCCGCATTCGGCACCCGCCGGGCCGTCGCCGTCTCCTCCGGCACCGCGGCGATCACCACCGCGCTGGCCGCCTGCAGCATCGGCGCGGGCGACGTGGCCCTGCTGCCCGCCGTCACCGTCGTCATGACGGTCGCCGCCGTCGCCGCCGTCGGGGCCCACCCCGTGTTCGTCGAGGCCGCTCCCGACGGCCGCGGCGTAAACCTGGCCGACCTCGCGGCGAAGACCGGTCCGGACACCAAGGCCGTCCTCGCCGTGCACCTGGCCGACCGCACCGACGGCATCCACGGCCTGGCCGTCCACACCCGCACCGCAGGGCTGCGGCTGATCGGGGACGCCTGCCAGGCCCAGGGCGCCGCCACCCTGGGCCGCCACGCCGGCACCATCGGCGACATCGGCTGCTTCTCCCTCAAGGACGGCAAGATCATCGCCTGCAGGGACGGCGGCTACCTCCTCGCCGACCGGGCCACCGCCCACCGCACCCACTGACAGACCCCGCCCCCGGCGCCCCGGCCGGAAGCCGTCTCGGCGTCAACCGCCGCCTCGCCGAACCGCTCGCCGCACTCGCCCGCCACCACCTCGCCGGCTTCCCCGAAGCCCTCGCTCTGCGCCGCCGCCAGGCCGCCGCCCTCCACCGCGCCGTCGACGGCACCCCGGGGCTGGCTCCGCTCACGGCAGCCGACGGCGAGAGGCCCAACGGCTACAGCGCGCTGTGGCGCCTGACCCTGCCCAAGCCGCGGGAGTTCTCCGCCCCCCTCGCCCGTTTCGGCGCCCCCAACAGCACCGGCACGCACCGCCTCACCGCCGCGCGCCTCCACCCGGCCTGCTCCGGCTACGCCAGCGGCGGCCTCCCCCGCGCGCGCTACGGTGGACACCCTGCCGGCCGTCCCGCTCACCGCGCACGACACCGAACAGGACACCAAACAGCTGACGTTGACGATCCGACAGGAGGACGCCTCGTGGAACAGCTGATGCGGGACCCGCGCTTCGCCGACACGGCGTTCGTCGTCATCGACTTCGAAGGACTCACCCCCTCCGGGCGCCCGGCCGAGCCGATCGAGGTCGCCGCCCTCGCGCTGCGAGCCGACGGCGGCCGCCTGGTGGAGGCCGACCGGTTCGAGTCCCTGATCCGCCCGCCCGCCGACGTCCCCGTCACCCCGCTCGACACCGCGCGGACCGGCATCACCGCAGCCCTGCTCGCCGACGCGGCCCCGGCCGCCGAGGTGATGACCCGACTCGACGCCAACCTCACCCGGCCGCCGTACCGGCTGGTGGCCCACCACGCCTCCACCGAGGCCGGGATGATCGCCCACCAAGGCATGCACTGCCCCGTCCTGGCCGCAACGCCGCTGCTCGACACGATCCGCCTCGCCAAGGCGGTCGCCCCCGGGCTCGGCTCGTACGGCCTGGACACCCTCCTCGGCCACTACGGCATCGCCAAGCCGGCCAACCGGCACCGCGCGATGCCCGACGTCGAAGTCACCGCCCAGCTCCTGGCCAGGCTGCTCACTCAAGGGTGCGCCACCGGCCGGTGGCGCACCCGGC
>NZ_JBHVFE010000120.1:0-20741 GCF_042801945.1 Kitasatospora sp. NPDC057542 | reverse complement strand
GGGAACGACGGCGCGGCCGTTCGTGGTGCGGGAGCTGTTTTCCGGGAGGGGCTTCCCACCGAAAGCGGCCGGGAGCGGGCAGAATGCGGACCGGACCTGTCAGGCAGTGGCAGGCGGCGAGGGAAGGTGTGAGGGATGTCGGAGGCCAGCAACTCGGTGCCGGCCGGTGGGGGAGCGGCCGGCCGGGCCGACCGGGCAGTGCAATGGCGGGCGCTCGCGTCGACGTACGCGCTGCTGCCGCTGCGGATCTTCCTCGGCGTCACCTTCGTCTACGCCGCCCTGGACAAGCTCTCCGACGCCCACTTCCTGGCCGGGGCGGGCGACCCTGCCTCCTTCGTCTCGCAGACCCAGGCCGCCAAGGCGGGCGGCAGCCCGATCTCCTTCCTGCTCGGCCCCGCCCTCGACCACCCGACCCTGTTCGCGCTCGCCATCGCCTTCGGCGAGCTGGCGGTCGGCCTCGGCACCCTGCTCGGTCTCTGGGGCCGCGCCGCCGCGCTCGGCGGCGCGCTGCTCAACCTCAGCCTGTGGCTGACCGTCAGCTGGAGCGTCACGCCGTACTACCTCGGCAACGACCTGGTCTACCTGATGGCCTGGACCCCGCTGCTGCTGGCCGGCACGCCGTACCTCTCGGTGGACGGCTACCTGGCCCGCCGGGCCGAGCGGGACCGCGCGCGGGGGCTGGGCGAGGACCACGTCAAGCGCCGGGCCGTGGTGGACGGCGGGATCGCGGCTGTCGCGATCGGCGGGGCCGGGCTGCTCACCGGCTCGCTGACCCGGACCTTCGGCCGGGACAGGTCGGCCGCCGCCAAGGAGCCGGCGGCCCCGGTCTCCGCCGCCCCGGTCTCCGCCGCCCCGGTCTCTGCCGCCCCGGTCTCCGGGGCCCCGGTCTCCGAGGCCCCGGCACTGGCCCCCGCGGTGCCCGCCGCGAGCGTGCCGGTCGGCGGCTCGGCCCAGGTCAAGGACCCGGTCACCGGTGACGCCGTCTACATCGTGCAGCCCAAGGCCGGCCAGTACTGCGCGTTCTCCGCGGTGTGCACCCACACCGGCTGCGCCGTGGACGCGCCGAAGGACGGCCGGCTGTACTGCCCCTGCCACGGCTCCCGGTTCGACGCCGCGACCGGTGCGGTGATCAACGGGCCGGCGGTCAAGCCGCTGCCCAGGTACGCCGTCAGCAAGAACGGGGACCAGCTGACCCTGGGCCCGCAGCAGAGCTGAGGACCCAGGGCCGGCCAGGGCTTTTCCTCGCGGTTGTCCCGCGCGGTCATTCCTCGCGGTCCGGCCGGCCGCGCCGGGCCACCGCCGCGACCGCGCCGGCCAGACCGCCGACGCCGAGCACGATGAAGGTGACCGGGATGACGATCCGCCCGTTCACCGACTGGTCGTTGAGCGCCGCGACCAGGTAGAGCACGGCGATCACGGTGAACAGCGCGCCCGCGATCAGCGAGAACAGGTCGAGCCGGTGCTTCCTCACTGCTGGACCACCTTGATGTTGCCGAGCCCGATTCCGAGTTCGAGATTGAGGGTGCCCTTGGCCGGCTGCCCGCCGGCAGGGCCGATCAGGTAGTTGTGCCGCCCGGTACTGTCGCTGCGCTCACCGGGGACGGTGACGTTGCCCAGGCCGATCCGGGTCACCAGGTTCACCGTCACGTCGTCCGGCACGGTGACGGTCATGTCGCCGGTGCCGAGGTCGACCTTGGTGGCGAGGGTGGCCCCGGCCGGGTCGACCGCGGACAGGTCCAGCCTGATCTGTCCGGCGCCCAGGTTGTACCGGTCGTGCAGGTCGGCCGCCGAGGCGACGGTCCAGTCGCGTTCGCCGACCGCGTTGCGCATGGAGTCCGGCGAGTGGCCGACGAAGGCCAGCGCCAGGGTGAGCAGCAGACCGGTCACCGCCAGCCTGCGGGCCCGGCCGAACTTCGCACCGACCAGCAGCGTCAGGCCCACCACCAGCAGCGCGGTGGCCAGCACCGTCGCGCCCAGCACGGTGGGGTTGTGGTGGTCGGAGGAGGCGGCCCAGACCGCGGCGCCCGCGCCGACCGCCAGCAGGAAGCCGAAGAAGCCGAGCGCCGAGCGCTCCCGGGGGTGCCGTACGGCGGCGGGCGCGGGGCCGTGCGTCGCACGCTCCTTGCGCAGCGGGTCGCCCTCCGGCAGGTCGGCGCGCTGCCACCAGGGCCGGGCCGGGCCGCCGACCGGCGGCACCGGGGTGCCGAACGGCGGGGTCGGGGTGGCCGAGGTGGCACCCCCGTACGGGTTGCGCTCGGGGTGGCGCGGGTCCCACAGGTAGCCGCCGACGCCGGGGGCCGGGCTGTCGGCGGGCACCTTCCCGGCGGCCCGGGCGGTGGCGTGCTCGGTCCGGGCCGACTCGTCCTGCTCCGGCCGCGGCCACCGGTAGGCCCCGGCGCCGCCGGTGACCTCGGGGCTCTCGGGCTCGGGGAAGTGGCGGTCGTACGGGCCGCCGCGCCGGTGCTCGCGCCCCCGGCCCCGGCGGCGCTCCGGGTCGTAGCGCACCGCCAGGAAGACCAGGGCGGCGAGCAGCAGCAGCGGGAAGATCTGGTCCCCGTCGCCCATCGAGGAGAAGAACACCCCGGTGCCGATCACGGTCAGCAGCACCGCGCCGACCGACTGGCCGTCCACCCGCCCGGTGAGCACCCGCTGGAGCTCGGTGCGCCCGCCGCGGCCCTTGGCCTCGTCGTCGGTCGGGACGATCAGCCAGGCCAGGCCGTACAGGAACAGCCCGAGGCCGCCGGAGAGGCAGAGCACCACCGTGACGATCCGGAAGACCACCGGGTCGATGTCCAGGTGCCGCCCGAGGCCGCCGCAGACGCCGGCCACCACGCGGTGGTGCTCGGCCCGGGTCAGTGGCGGGCGGTCCGGTTCCGGCTGGGCGGTGGGCCCGGCCTCCTCGATGCGGGGGTCCTCGGTCATGGGCACCATCCTTCCGGCAGGGGGTGGTCCGGCCCAACCGGGGCGACCCCTGCCCATACCCTGACTTGTCCCTGATACGGGATGGGGACACACCCTGATGCGCCCGCAGCTGCCCGCGTGGAACCATCGGTGGCGTGGCAGCCCCCGGTACCGATCCCCGATCCATCGCCCCCGACACCGCGTCGTCGGCCGGCGCCGACCCGAGCGCGCCCGACGGCGGGAGGCCGCCCTACCGGCGGCTCTACCGCAGTCCGCAGGGACGGATGCTGGGCGGGGTCGCGCACGGCCTGGCGGTGCACCTCGGGCTGCCGGTGCGATGGGTGCGGCTCGCCTTCGTCGTGCTGTTCTTCGCGCAGGGGATCGGCGCGCTGCTGTACGCCGCGTTCTGGTTCGTGGTGCCGATCGGCATAGGCGAGCCCTCGCAGCGCGGCGGAGCCCAGTGGGTCTACCTCAACGGGGTGTTCGTCCCGGCCTCGCCCGGGATGCCGGGCGGCCTGCTGAGCAAGGGCGGCCAGGCCGGCGGCTGGGTGGGCCGGATGCGCCAGCTGCTCCAGCACACCCTGCAGGGCGAGCCGGTGGCCGCCCCCGCGGAGGGCGAGGAGGCCGCGCCGGCCGGCAAGGGCGGGCAGGGAGGCCTCGGCCAGCTCGCCGCCCTGGTGATGACGGTGATCGGCCTGATCGCCCTGCTCAACGTGCTCGGCCTGCAGACCGCCAAGCCGTACACCTGGCCGCTGCTGGCGATCGGCGTCGGCGTGGCGCTGGTCTGGCGGCAGGCCGACGACTCGCGCTGGCAGCGCTGGTTCGGCATCGTGGAGGGCGAGAAGCGGCGCGGCGCCTACACCCGGGTCGGCGCGGGCGTACTGCTCGCGGTGGCCGGCACCATCGCGCTGCTCGCGATGCAGGGCAGCGGCTCCACGCTCGGCTCGGTGATCGAGGCCTCGCTCGCGGTGCTGGCCGGCGTGCTGGTGCTGCTCGGCCCGTACGGCCTGCGGCTCTGGCAGGACCTCGGGGCCGAGCGCACCGCCCGCATCCGTGCCCAGGAGCGGGCCGAGATCGCCGCGCACATCCACGACTCCGTGCTGCACACCCTGACCCTGATCCAGCGCCGGGCCGAGGACCCGAAGGAGGTGCTGCGGCTGGCCCGCTCGCAGGAGCGCGAGCTGCGGCTGTGGCTGTACCGCCCGGAGGCCGCCGCGGAGGCCGCGCCGGACACCATGGCGGAGACCCTGCGGGCCGCCGTCGCCGAGGTCGAGGACCGGCACGGCGTCCAGGTCGAGCTGGTGATCGTCGGCGACTGCCCGATGGACGAGAGGATCGCGGCACAGATGCAGGCCGCGAGGGAGGCGACCGTCAACGCGGCCAAGTACGGTGGCGGGGGACCGGTCCAGGTCTACGCCGAGGTGGAGGGGAGGGCGGTGTCGGTGTTCGTCCGCGACCACGGCCCCGGCTTCGACCCCGACACGGTGCCCGAGGACCGGATGGGCGTACGGGAGTCGATCATCGGCCGGATGAAGCGCAACGGCGGCACCGCTCGGGTGCGGCCGGCGGCGGGCGGCGGCACCGAGGTCGAGCTGGAGATGGAGAGAACGGATGACTGAGGCAGCTCCGGAGCGCACGGCGCGGGTCGTGCTGGTGGACGACCACCGGATGTTCCGGACGGGGGTCAGGGCCGAGATCGGCCGTACCGAGGTGACCGGCATCGACGTGGTCGGCGAGGCCGACGACGTCGACTCGGCGGTCCGCGTGGTCGCCGAGACCAGGCCGGACGTGGTGCTGCTCGACGTCCACCTGCCGGGCGGCGGCGGCGCCGAGGTGCTGCGCCGCTCGGTCGGGGTGATGGGCGAGCAGGGAGGGGTGAAGTTCCTGGCGCTGTCGGTGTCGGACGCCGCCGACGACGTCATCGGCGTCATCCGCGGGGGCGCGCGCGGCTACGTCACCAAGACCATCACCGGCACCGACCTGGTGAACGCGATCTTCCGGATCGCCGACGGCGACGCGGTGTTCTCGCCCCGGCTGGCCGGCTTCGTGCTGGACGCCTTCGCCGCCACCGACACCCCGCCGGTGGACGAGGACCTGGACCGGCTCACCCAGCGCGAGCGCGAGGTCCTGCGGCTGATCGCCCGCGGCTACGCCTACAAGGAGATCGCCAAGCAGCTCTTCATCTCGGTGAAGACGGTCGAGAGCCACGTCTCCGCCGTCCTGCGCAAGCTCCAGCTGAGCAACCGCCACGAGCTGACCCGCTGGGCCACCGCCCGCCGCCTGGTCTGACGACCTCGATTCCGTACCCGCTGTAGTCTCCCGGTGGCCCGGCGATGTCGGGCCACCGGGAGGGGGAGACGTGGGGGACGCAGCCAGGGCCGATCCGACCGGCCCGGCGAACGCGGGGAAGAAGACGCAGGACAGAGCGCTTCCCGGTCATCGGCAAGATCGTGAGCGGCCACGGGAAGACGATCACCCGGCAGGACCCCAGGTGATGGCCCGGGCACGATGGGGGCCCGTGACGGCGGTCCTCCTGGCACTTCTGGTCGGCTGGCTCTTCTGGCCGGAGCCCGACGAACCGGTCATGCCGGTCGAACAGGCGCAGCACCGGATCGAGGCCGAACTCGCCGATGTGGCCGGGGCGCTTCACCCGGACCTCCAGTGGACCGAGCCGAGGTACGGCAGTGACGCGGACACCACCGGGTTCTGCGGTACCTCCGGGTGCGAGAAGACGGGCCGGGCGGAACTGGCTGCCGGGCAGGTGGCCCGGGTCCGGGTCTCCGACGACCGGCGCGGTGAAACGCTCGACAGGGTCCAGGCGGTTTGGGCCGGAAAGGGCTATGCGGTCACGCGCACCTGGTACTCGCTGGAGGTGAAGGAGGACCGGAACCCGCGCTTCAGTCTCCGGTTCTCCGTCGAACAGGACGGCTGTGCGAGGTTCGCGGCCTCCCAGTACGACGTCAAGGACACCACCGGGCCCGATGGATCCGGCGGGTTCGCCCAGGGGCCGAAGGACTCCGCCGGCCAGTGCGCGACCGTCGACGACCCGTACTGGTCGCACTGACGCCGACGAACCCGTCCGCTCGGATCCTCCGGGGCGGGCGGGCTTGTCGGTGGGTGGCCATAGACTCGATGTGCCATGAGTAGCCTCTTTGACGACCTTCCGCTCCCCGGTTTCGAGGCACCCGCCGCCGGGTCGAAGCAGCCCGCCGCGCCCATCGACGAGGAGCCCCCGCCGTTCGAGGACGACGTCCCGTACGACGCGTACGAGGAGGCCATCCCGGACGGGCTGTTCCAGACCGACCATGCCGCCGAGACGGAGCGGGACGCCTGGTACCGCAACGGCGCCGCGCGGACGGTGGTGGACCCGGCGCAGCTGCTCGAGGGGATGAACGACCCGCAGCGCGAGGCGGTGCTGCACGCGGGCTCGCCGCTGCTGATCGTGGCCGGCGCCGGCTCGGGCAAGACCCGGGTGCTGACCCACCGGATCGCCCACCTGCTGGGCGCCCGCGGGGTGCAGCCGGGGGAGATCCTGGCGATCACCTTCACCAACAAGGCGGCCGGCGAGATGCGCGAGCGCGTCGAGGCGCTGGTCGGCCCGCGCGCCCGGGCGATGTGGGTCTCCACCTTCCACAGCGCCTGTGTGCGCATCCTGCGCCGCGAGTCCAAGCAGCTGGGCTTCACCTCCAGCTTCTCGATCTACGACTCGGCCGACTCGCAGCGGCTGATGTCGCTGGTCTGCCGCGACCTCGACCTGGACCCGAAGCAGTTCCCGCCGAAGTCCTTCACGGCGAAGATCAGCAACCTCAAGAACGAGCTGATCGACGAGGAGACCTTCGCCGACCGGGCCGCCAACCCGATGGAGAAGAAGCTCGCGGAGGCGTACGCGCTCTACCAGCGGCGCCTGCGCGAGGCCAACGCGCTGGACTTCGACGACATCATCATGACGACGGTGAACCTGCTGCAGGCCTTCCCCGACGTCGCCGAGCACTACCGGCGCCGGTTCCGGCACATCCTGGTCGACGAGTACCAGGACACCAACCACGCCCAGTACACGCTGGTCCGCGAGCTGACCGGCGGCTCGGTGGCCGACGCCCCCCGGCGCACCGTGGACGGCGAGCTCGTGAACCCGGCGGCCGGGCGCCTGGCCGAGGTGCCGCCGGCCGAGCTGTGCGTGGTCGGTGACGCGGACCAGTCGATCTACGCCTTCCGCGGCGCGACCATCCGCAACATCCTCCAGTTCGAGGAGGACTACCCGAACGCGACCACGATCCTGCTGGAGCAGAACTACCGCTCCACCCAGACGATCCTGAGCGCCGCCAACGCCGTCATCGAGCGCAACGCCAACCGCCGCGAGAAGAAGCTGTGGACGGCCGGCGAGCACGGCGAGAAGGTGATCGGCTACGTCGCGGACGACGAGCACGGCGAGGCCCAGTTCATCGCCGACGAGATCGACCGGCTCACCGACAAGGCCGAGGCCAAGCCGGGCGACGTCGCGATCTTCTACCGGACCAACGCCCAGTCCCGCGTGTTCGAGGAGGTGTTCATCCGGGTCGGCCTGCCGTACAAGGTGGTCGGTGGGGTGCGCTTCTACGAGCGCAAGGAGGTCCGGGACGTCCTGGCGTACCTGCGGGTGCTCTCCAACCCGGAGGACACCGTGCCGCTGCGCCGGATCCTCAACGTGCCCAAGCGCGGCATCGGCGAGCGGGCCGAGGCGATGATCGACGCGCTCGCCGCGCGGGAGCGGATCTCCTTCGCCCAGGCGCTGGTGCGGGTCGACGAGGCGTACGGGATGGCCGCGCGCTCGGCCAACGCCGTCAAGAAGTTCAACACCCTGATGGCCGGGCTGCGCCAGGTCGTCGAGTCGGGCGCGGGCCCGGCGGCGGTGCTGGAGGCCGTCCTGGAGGAGACCGGCTACCTGGCCGAGCTCCAGGCGTCGACGGACCCGCAGGACGAGACCCGGGTGGAGAACCTCCAGGAGCTCGCCTCCGTCGCCCTGGAGTACGAGCAGGACCCGGGCGAGCGGCCGGACGCCGGGGAGGAGGGCACGCCGCCGGTCGGCTCGCTGGCCGACTTCCTGGAGCGGGTCGCGCTGGTCGCCGACTCCGACCAGCTCCCGGATGCGAAGCAGTACGGGACAGAGGGAGGAAGTCCGGACGAGGACGAGGACGGGCAGGGCGTCATCACGATGATGACCCTGCACACCGCCAAGGGGCTGGAGTTCCCGGTGGTCTTCCTGACCGGCATGGAGGACGGGATCTTCCCGCACATGCGGGCGCTCAACCAGGTCAAGGAGCTGGAGGAGGAGCGCCGGCTCGCGTACGTCGGGCTCACCCGGGCCCGCGAGCGGCTGTACCTGACCCGCTCGGTGCTGCGCAGCGCCTGGGGGCAGCCGGCCTACAACCCGGCCTCGCGGTTCCTGGAGGAGATCCCGGAGGCGCTGGTGGAGTGGAAGCGCACCGGGGCGGCCCAGGCGCCGGTCCAGCGCGGCTACTCCTCGGGCTCGTCCTGGGGCAAGTCCTCGTCCGGGGGCGGGAGTTCGCGTTCGTCCTCGTCGGCTTCGCCGAAGGCCGGCTGGGGGCAGTCGGCGCGGCGCGGCGGCCAGGTGGTGGAGCGCGAGGCCGTCTCGCTGGCGGTCGGCGACCGGGTCACCCACGACAGCTTCGGGCTGGGCACGGTGGTGGCCGTCACGGGCGTCGGCGACCGGGCCCAGGCCACCGTCGACTTCGGCACCGACGGGCGCAAGCAGCTGCTGCTGCGCTACGCGCCGGTGGAGAAGCTCTGATCCGCTAGCGCGGGTCCAGCCCGTTCGAGAGGAACCAGGGCAGCGGGTCGATCGGCCCGCTGCCCGGCGGCCGGATCTCGAAGTGCAGGTGCGGGCCGGTGCTGTTGCCGCTGCTGCCGACGAAGGCGATCACGTCACCCTGCTTCACCGGGCCCTTGCGCACCTTGTACGCCCGCAGGTGGCAGTACCAGGCCTCGGTGCCGTCGGGCATCTTGATGATCGTCATGTAGCCGTAGAACGGGTTCCACTGGGTCCGAAGGGTGCCGTCGGTCACGGCGTAGACCTCGGAGCCGCCGTCCACCGGGAAGTCGATGCCGGTGTGCCGGTTGGCCCAGTGGGTGCCGGCCTCGCCGAACAGTTCGCCCAGGCCGTGCCGGGCGACCGGCATGGCCACCTTGGGCTTGGCCGGCTCGGGCGTCGGCTCGGCGGTGGGCTGCGCGGTGGGGGCCCCGGCAGGGGCGTCGGTGGGTTGGGCGCCGGCCAGGGGCTGGCGGGCGTCGCCGCGCGAGGCCTGGGCCGGGGCGCCGGCCGCGACCGCCCGGGCGGCCGCCGCCTGCGCGGTCGCGGTGTCCTCCGCCGCGGCCTGCGGTACCTGCCCGGAGGCCTGGGCGCGCTGCTGGTCGGCCTCCCCCTGCACCGTGATCGCCGCCGCCGCGGCCACCCCGAGCGCGGCCACCGACGGCAGCGCGACCCGCAGCAGCGCCGTCCGGGTGGCCGCCTTGGCGGCGCCGCGGCGCTGGGCACGGGACTGCTCGCGGGCCGCGAGGCGCAGCTCCGCACGGGTCGGACGGGCGGCTGCATCGGGAGCCATCGGGGGCTGCCTCCTCGGTGGGCCTCGGACGTCGTCGGTCGAGGGAAATCAGCCGTGACTGTAGCTCCATCACCGATGCCCCGGAAAAACCCGCGGATGTCAAGGGGGCGGCCGGGGGGTCTGTGCGGAGGTTGCGGGGAGGCGGGGTATACCCGCTGGTAGCAAGGCCCGGAGCTGTGACTTTGCCCTCCTCTTCGGAGGCGGCACGGTCAACCGCGCCCGGTGGCGCTAACCTCCCCTCAGGTTGTTATTGACCGTTAACCGCGCCGGCGGCCCGCGAGGCCCGGTCGGATGGTGGACGACGAGGTCCAGGAGGCAGTCATGAGTGTGTCGGGGCCGATCCGTGTGGTGGTCGCCAAGCCCGGGCTCGACGGTCACGACCGTGGTGCCAAGGTCATCGCGCGCGCCCTGCGCGACGCCGGTATGGAGGTCATCTACACCGGCCTGCACCAGACGCCCGAGCAGGTCGTCGACACCGCGATCCAGGAGGACGCGGACGGCATCGGGCTGTCGATCCTCTCCGGCGCCCACATGACGCTGTGCGCGCGGGTGCTGGAGCTGCTGAAGGAGCGCGACGCCGAGGACATCAAGGTCTTCTGCGGGGGGATCATCCCGGACGAGGACATCGCCGAGCTCAAGGCGATGGGCGTCGCGGACATCTTCACCCCGGGCACGCCGACCCGGGACGTGGTCGCCTGGGTCGAGTCGAACCTGCGGGCCGGCTGAGCCACGGCGCGTCGAGCGGGCCGGTCCTTTCCCGGGCCGGCCCGCTCCGTCGTCCCGGCCTGTTCCTTCGTTCAGGGGCGCGGGAGCCCCGGGTCAGCCCGCCAGTTCCGCGAGCATCGCCGCCCGGAAGCGCAGGGTGCCCGCCAGCCGGGTGAAGGTCTCGGACCAGGCGGAGTCCGGGGCGGCCCCGGCGGCCAGCTCCTCCACCGCGGCGGCCGTCTCCGGGGCGAGCGCGCGCTCCGTCATCCCGAGCACCCCGCTGTGGCTCCACGGGTACGCCCCGGAGGCCGCCGCCCGGGCCAGGGCGCCCACCACGGCGGTGGACAGCGGCGGCGTCCACGGGGTGGTGCAGGCGCCGAGCAGCTGGAAGGCCTCGCCCAGCCCGTGCACCTCGATGAACGCGGCCGTCCAGGCGGCGCGCTCCTCGGGCGGCAGGACGGCCAGCAGCTTGGCCGGGGCGCCGGTGGCGCGCGGCGCCCGCGCCCGCGTACCGCGCCCGGGCGGGACGGGGGCCGGACCGAGCAGCGCCCGGGCCCAGTCCTCGTCCTGCTGGCGGACGGCGGCCCGGGCCCAGGCCTCCCGCAGGTCGTCGGCCCAGCTGCTGCTGGTCTCGTCGATGCTGTCGCCGGCCCGCAGGGCGAGCAGTTGCTCGGGAGTCAGCCCGGTGCTCTCCGGCCAGACCGACAGCGGTGCGGCGGCCACCACCTCGCCGAACCACCAGGCCCGTTCGCCGCGCCCGGTGGGCGACTTGGGCGCGATCCCGTCGCGCTGCATCTGCGCGTCGCACTCGGCGGGCGGGGTGACCAGCAGGTGCGTGCCGGTGTCGGCGAGCCGGACGGCGGCTTGCGCCCGCTCGGCCATCCGGCGGGCCAGCGCGGAGCCGGGCAGAGTGGAGAGCAGTTCGGCGGCGGTGGCCCGGACGTTCTTGCTGCGGTCGCCGAGGGCGGCCTCCAGGAACGGTTCGTCGGCGGGGGACAGGCCGTCCTGGAGGGCGTCCAGGAAGAGCAGGCGGTCCTCGGCGCGCTCGGTGGACCAGGTGCCGCGCAGCAGTTCCAGGCCGGCCGCGGGATCGCGGCGGCGCAACAGCGTGAGGTGGGTGACCCGCTCGGCGAACAGGCCCTCGTGCCAGAGCCGGTCGTCCGTGGGCTGTTGCGGTATCTCAGGGGTGGTGGTGCGCAGCACGAACCGCCAGTCGGGGTTCTGCTCGGCCAGCCAGCGGCCCAGCGGACCGGCCAACGCCACGGCGTCGGCGCGCAGTTCGCTGCGGGCGCGGGCGGCGTCGAGCAGGCCGGGTATCAGCGCGGTGGGCGGGCGCAGGCCCCGGGCCCGGGCGGTGCCGAGCCACTGCGGCAGCAGCTCGGCCAGGTTGGCCAGGGTGCCGCCGCCGCTGCCGCCGGTCCGCCCCGAGAGCAGGACGGCCAGTCGGCGGGCGGCCGGTTCGGGCAGCTCCGGGCGGGTGTCCTCGGCCGCGGGCGGGCCGGGCGGCTCGGCGGCCGGTACGGGCAGCGCGCCGGCCCGGCGGCGGACAGCGGCCAGCGCGGCCAGCTCCAGCAGGGCGGTGGCCGGATCGCCCTGGTCCACGGCGCCGGCGAGCGGCAGGGCGGTGGCCGGGAGCGGGCGGCGGTCGGTGCCGAGCAGGGCGCTGGTGTGCAGGGTCTCCCACGGGTCCTGGGTGATCGTCATGCCGAGTTCTCCTGGGCGTGTCTTGGGGGTTTCGTCGGATCAGGCCGCGGCGTCAGGGGGCGTGCATCGCAGGGCGGAGGCTGGGGGCGGAGTCACTGCGGTGGGAACACCTCCCCGGCTGCCGGGCCGGGGCCATGGGTGACCGACCACAGCGCGGCGAGGTGCGTGCCATGGCGTCGCGGGCCCGGCAGGGATCCACAGGACACGCCCTAGGCGTTGGCGAGGCCGACCGGGCGCCGGCCGGCGGCCCAGGCCGTGACCGGGGCGAAGCCCTGGTGGCCGTACTCGCCGAAGACCGTCAGCGGGCGGCCGGTGGAGACCGCGGCCAGCCGCCACAGCGCGGCCTCCGGGACGGCCGAGGTGCGGACCGCAACGGTGTGGTGGCCGTCCGTCAGGAACCAGCCGTCCGGAGCGCGGACCGGGACGACGTCGCCGAGGACGGTCGGCCGGCTCTCCAGCCACGGGTCGTCGGCGACGGCGGTGCCGTAGCCGGCCACCGCCTCGGCGACGGTGAGTCCGGCGGGCGGGTCGGCGGGGCCCGGCTCGGGGGCGCCGTAACGCTCGCCGAGGGTGGCGCGCAGCGGGTGGGCGGCGGGGAAGTAGGCGAGGTCGGCCTCCACCAGGCGGCCGGTGGGCAGGGCGAGGGCGGGGGCCTGGCCCTGGTGGCCGAAGGACAGCAGTACGGCCGGGCGGCCGGTCTTGGCGCCGCGCAGCCAGACCCGGCGGGTGGTGAGCCGCTCGTCCGTGGTGTCGCGGGTGCCGAGCACCAGCCAGCGGTCGCGGATGGTGGGGCCCGCCTTGCCGGTGTCCGCGGGGTAGCCGACCCGGGTGCGGACGGTGGCGGCCAGCTCGGCCGGCAGCTCGTCCATCCGGGTGGCGGCGGTGGCCAGCAGGTGCAGCATCGCGTACTCCTCCAGCAGTCGCTCCTGCGGCAGCGCGTCCAGCTCGCGGACCCGGGTGGCCAGGCCGGGGGCCTGCGCGTCGACCATCCGGGCGGCGACCTCCTCCCAGGGGCCGGCGGTGGACTGGTCGGCCAGGCCGTGCCGGATCCGGTCGGCCAGCCGCAGCCGCAGCTCGGCCGCGCCGGCCGCGACCCGGGCGCCGCGCTGGGCGGCCCGGCGGCGGGCGGCCTCCGGGTCGGCCTGCTTCTCCACGCGCTTCTCCGCGCGCTCCTGGCGGGACTTGAGCCACTCGGCCACCCAGTCGGCGGGTTCGCCGGCCGGGACGGCCTCCGGGGATCCGCTCCACAGCAGGAGGAGCCCGAGCGCGTGCTTGCACGGGAACTTCCGGCTGGGGCAGCTGCACTGGTAGGCGGGCGTGGCGAGTTCGATCGCGGTGCGGTACGGCGTGCGGCCGCTGCCCTTGCACTCGCCCCAGAGCGCGGTGCCGTCGGTGCCGGTGCCGGACCACGGCGCGGGCGCGGAGAGCTTGCCCGCCGCCTTCTGCGAGGCGGCGTCAGGTGCCAGGGACAGGACGTGTTCGGTGCTCCAGCGTTCCTCCATGCGACCGACCGTAGGCGGCGGCACTGACAGCGGCTGACGGTCCGTCCGCAGCCCCCGCCGGGTCGGCTGCCGATGTCAGTGGCCCGGTGCAGGGTGGTTCCCACAGGCCGGGACGCCGACCTGGCTCCCCCCGATCACCCTGCCGCCCAGGGCACCCGTGTGCCCGGCGGCCGACCCGAAGGAGCCCCCATGACCGACGTTCTGCGGCAGCACGCCGAGGACGCCTTCGCCGGTGAACTGGCCGCGCTGGCCGCGCAGGACGACCGTCCGCGCCCCGAGCGCTGGAAGCTCTCGCCGTGGGCCGTGGCGACGTACCTGCTCGGCGGCGAACTGCCCGACGGCACCCGGATCACCCCCAAGTACATCGGTCCGCGCCGGGTCGTCGAGGTCGCCGTGACGACCCTGGCGACGGACCGCGCGCTGCTGCTGCTCGGTGTGCCGGGCACCGCGAAGACCTGGGTGTCCGAGCACCTGGCCGCGGCGATCAGCGGCGACTCCACGATGCTGGTGCAGGGCACCGCCGGCACCCCCGAGGAGGCCGTCCGGTACGGCTGGAACTACGCCCAGCTGCTCACCCACGGGCCCAGCCGGGACGCCCTGGTGCCCTCGCCGCTGATGCGGGCGATGGCCGACGGCAGGATCGCCCGGGTCGAGGAGCTCACCCGCATCCCGGCCGACGTGCAGGACAGCCTGATCACCATCCTGTCCGAGAAGACCCTTCCGGTGCCGGAGCTGGGCTCCGAGACGCAGGCGGTGCGCGGCTTCAACGTGATCGCCACCGCCAACGACCGTGACCGTGGCGTCAACGAGCTGTCCAGCGCGCTGCGCCGCCGCTTCAACACCGTGGTGCTGCCGCTGCCGGGCTCGCTGGACGAGGAGGTCGACATCGTCACCCGCCGGGTCAACCAGCTCGGCCGCTCCCTGGAGCTGCCCGAACTGCCCGGCGGCGCCGAGGAGATCAGGCGCGTGGTCACCGTCTTCCGCGAGCTGCGGGCCGGGATCACGGTGGACGGCCGGACGAAGGTCAAGACCCCGAGCGGCACCCTCTCCACCGCCGAGGCGATCTCGGTGGTGACCAACGGACTCGCTCTGGCCACCCACTTCGGCGACGGCGTGCTGCGCGCCGGGGACGTGACGGCCGGGATCCTCGGCGCCGTCGTCCGCGACCCGGTGGCGGACCAGGCGGTCTGGCGCGAGTACGTCGAAGGGGTGGTGCGCGAGCGCGACGGCTGGAAGGACTTCTACCGCGCCGCCCGCGAGGTGACGGTATGACGACCTCCGAGGTCGCCCTGCTGGGCATCCGCCACCACGGCCCCGGCTCGGCCCGGGCGGTGGCCGCCGCGCTGGCGCAGTGGCGGCCGGACGCGGTGCTGATCGAGGGCCCGCCGGAGGCCGACGGGATCGTCCACCTGGCCGCCGAGAAGGACCTGGTCCCGCCGGTGGCCCTGCTCGCCCACGCGGTGGACGACCCGGCGAAGGCCGCCTTCTGGCCGTATGCCGAGTTCTCCCCGGAGTGGGTGGCGATCCGGCACGCCGTGGAGCACGACCTGCCGGTCCGCTTCATCGACCTGCCCGCCGGGTACGGCTTCGCGCCGGCCCCGGAGGAGGACGCCGCCCCGGAGACGGCCGCCGAGGAGAGCGCCGAGGGGGACACTGCCGAGGAGGACGGCGCCGAGCCGGTCGCCGACCCGCTGGCGCTGCTCGCCGAGGCGGCCGGGCACGACGACGCGGAGCGCTGGTGGGAGGACGTGGTCGAGCACCGCGCGCCCGGCGGCGACGCGCTGGCGCCGTTCGCCGCCGTCGCCGAGGCGATGGGTGCGCTGCGCGCCGAGGGCCTCGGCGGGTGCCGCCGGGACCTGCTGCGCGAGGCGTACATGCGCCAGCAGATCCGCGCCGCCCGCCGCGCCGGGCACCAGCGGATCGCCGTGGTCTGTGGGGCCTTCCACGTCCCCGCGCTGGAGCGGATGCCCACCGTCGCCCACGACCGGGCGCTGCTCGCCGGGCTGCCGAAGAAGGTGCGGACGGACATCACCTGGGTGCCGTGGACGCACCGCCGGCTCTCCCAGACCACCGGCTACGGCGCGGGCGTGCAGTCGCCCGGCTGGTACCACCACCTGTTCACCACCGACGGGGACCCGGTGCCGCGCTGGCTCACCCGGGCCGCCGACCTGCTGCGCGCCGAGGACCACCCGGTCTCCTCCGCGCACGTGATCGAGGCGGTCCGGCTCGCCGAGACGCTGGCCGTGCTGCGCGGCCGCCCGCTCGCCGGGCTGACCGAGACCTTGGACGCCGTGCGCGCGGTGCTCTGCGAGGGCTCGGACGTCGCCCTGGAGCTGGTCCGGGACCGCCTGGTGGTCGGCGACGCGCTCGGCGAGGTCCCGGACGCCGCTCCGGCGGTGCCGCTCCAGCGCGACCTGACCCGGTTGCAGCGCTCGCTGCGGCTCAAGCCCGAGGCCGCGCCGAAGGACGTCGACCTCGACCTGCGCAAGGAGACCGACGCGGCCCGCTCCCGGCTGCTGCACCGGCTGCGGCTGCTGGGCGTGGACTGGGGCGTGCCGGCGCGTTCCTCGGTGAACTCGACCGGGACGTTCCGGGAGAGCTGGCGGCTGTGCTGGCAGCCCGAGTTCGCGGTCCGGATCGCCGAGGCCGCCCAATGGGGCACCACCGTCGAGGAGGCGGCGGCCGACAAGGCCGTCGGCACCGCCCGCGCCGCCGAGGAACTCGCCGAGCTGACCGGCCTGGTGGAGACCTGCCTGCTGGCCGGGCTGTCCGGCGCACTGCCCGCCGTGATGCGGGTGCTCGCCGACTGCGCGGCCCTGGACGCCGACGTCGCGCACCTCGCGGGCGCGCTGCCCGCACTGGTCCGCGCGCTGCGCTACGGCGACGTACGCGGCACCGACCACGGCGCGCTCGCCGAGGCGGCCTCGGGCCTGGCCGAGCGGATCTGCGTCGGGCTGCCGCCCGCCTGCGTCGGCCTGGACGCGCAGAGCGCGGCGGCGATGCGCGGTCGCCTCGACGAGGTGCACGGCGCGATCGGCCTGCTGACCGCCGGCACCGACGCCACGGCCGGCACCGCGCCGGACCCCGACGGCCTGGCCGGCCTGGCCGATCGCTGGGCCGCCGCCCTGCGCTCGCTGGCCCGCCGCGAGCCGGCCGGCGGACCGGCCACCGGCGCCCCCGGGCTGCTGCGCGGCCGGGCCGTGCGGCTGCTGCTGGACGACGGCCGGCTCGACTCCGAGGAGGCCGGGCGACGGCTCCGGCTGGTGCTCTCCGTCGCCAACGCCCCGGCGGACGCGGCCGGTTGGGTCGAGGGCTTCCTGACCGGCGGCGGCGCCCTGCTGCTGCACGACCCGCGGCTGCTCGCCCTGCTGGACGAGTGGCTGACGGGGGTGAGCGGCGAGGTCTTCACCGACGTCCTGCCGCTGCTGCGCCGCACCTTCGCCGGACTGGAGGCGGGCGTGCGCACCACCATCGGCGGCCGGGTCGCGGCGGGCCCGCTCGGTGAGCCCCCGGCCGCGCAGGCCGCGGCCGGCGAGCTGGACCGGGCCCGCGCCGACGCCGCCGTCCCCGTGGTGGCCCTGCTGCTCGGTGTCCGTCCGAAGATCCCCCGGCAGGCCGCCGGCCGCGACACCTGACACCCGCCGCAGTGACACCCGCCGCAGTGACACTCGCCGCACTGAACACCTGCCCCACCCGCAGGACCCGCTGAAGGAGGAGGACGAGATGGCAGCGCCCACGACCGACGAACGGCTGCGCCGCTGGCGGCTGGTGCTCGGCGGTGAGGCCGACGGCACCGGCTGCACCCTGCGCGGCCGCGACGCCGCGATGGACGGCGCCCTCGCCGCGCTCTACCGGGGCGCCCCCGAGGAGGGCGCCCGGTCCGGCCGCACCGGCCGCCGCAGCGCCGGGCTGGGCGGCTCGGCCCCGCAGGTGGCCCGCTGGCTGGGCGACATCCGTGAGTACTTCCCGTCCACCGTCGTGCAGTTGATGCAGCAGGACGCGATCACCCGGCTCGGTCTGGACCGGCTGCTGCTGGAACCGGAGATGTTGGAGGCCGTCGAGCCGGACGTGCACCTGGTCGGCACCCTGCTCTCGCTCAAGCACGCGCTTCCCGAGACCACCCGGGAGAGCGCCCGGGCGGTGGTCGGCAAGGTGGTCGCCGACCTGGAGCGCCGGCTCGCCGACCGCACCCGGGCCACGCTCGGCGGCGCCCTCGACCGCAGCGCCAAGGTCAACCGTCCCCGCCACCGCGACATCGACTGGGACCGCACCATCCGGGCCAACCTGAAGAACTACCTGCCCGAGCACGGCACCGTCGTCCCCGAGCGGCTGGTCGGCTACGCCCGTGCCCAGCGCGCCGTGAAGAAGGACGTCATCCTCTGCATCGACCAGTCCGGCTCGATGGCGCCCTCGGTCGTCCACTCGGCGGTCTTCGGCGCGGTGCTCGCCTCGATGCGCACCCTGGACACCCGGCTGGTCGTCTTCGACACCTCGGTGGTCGACCTCACCGAACAGCTCACCGACCCGGTCGACGTCCTGTTCGCCACCCAGCTCGGCGGCGGCACCGACATCAACCGCGCGCTCGCCTACTGCCAGTCGAAGATCACGAGGCCCTCCGAGACCGTCGTGGTGCTGATCAGCGACCTGTACGAGGGCGGCATCCGGGACGGCATGCTCAAGCGGGTCGCCGCGATGAAGGCGGCCGGCGTCCAGTTCATCGCCCTGCTCGCGCTCTCCGACGAGGGGGCCCCGGCGTACGACCACGCGCACGCCGCCGCCCTGGCCTCGCTCGGGGCGCCGGCCTTCGCCTGCACCCCGGACGCGTTCCCGGAGATCATGGCGGCGGCCATCGAGAAGCGCCCGATCCCACAGCACCTGATCAAGGGGGCTGCACAGGGGATCTGAAGGGTTCATCCGAACGCGCTAATCCGCTCGATCGGTGGACCGGCCGTCCGGCCCCGCCCCTCCGGGCCTTCTGTGACGGTTCTCACCCAAGACGGGCAGGCCTCGGGCGGAACAGTCCCGTCCCACGGGGATAACCTGCCAGACGGACGTGACGCGCGTGTTGATTGACGTGTGCGCCCGTGGCTGTGTGGGCCGCAAGGCCGTACCTCTGCGTACCCGCACCGCCCCGACGACCCGCAGCGAAGATCCTGCCGTGGCACGCTCGTAGAGACACAATCCGCGACCACGAACAAGGACAAACACGTGGACCTGTTCGAGTACCAGGCGAGGGACCTCTTCGCCAAGCACGGCGTGCCCGTGCTTGACGGCGATGTCATCGAGACCGCCGCAGACGCTGCCGCCATCGCGGAGCGCTTCGGCGGCCGCGCCGTCGTCAAGGCTCAGGTGAAGGTGGGCGGCCGAGGCAAGGCCGGCGGCGTCAAGCTCGCCGCCGACCCGGCGGACGCCGTCGCCAAGGCCGAGCAGATCCTCGGCATGGACATCAAGGGCCACACCGTTCACAAGGTGATGCTGGCCCAGACCGCGGACATCAAGGACGAGTACTACGTCTCGTTCCTGCTGGACCGCACCAACCGCACCTTCCTGGCCATGGCCAGCGTCGAGGGCGGCGTGGAGATCGAGGTCGTCGCCGAGCAGAACCCCGACGCGCTCGCCAAGATCCCGGTCGACGCCAACGAGGGCTGCACCCCGGAGAAGGCCGCCGAGATCGTCGCCGCGGCGAAGTTCCCGGCCGAGGTCGCCGACCAGGTCGCCGAGGTCCTGCAGAAGCTGTGGACCGTCTTCATCAAGGAGGACGCCCTCCTCGTCGAGGTCAACCCGCTGATCAAGTCCGGCGACGGCAAGATCATCGCGCTCGACGGCAAGGTCTCCCTGGACGAGAACGCCGAGTTCCGCCAGCCGGAGCACGAGGCCCTGGAGGACAAGGCCGCGGCCAACCCGCTGGAGGCCGCCGCCAAGGCCAAGGGCCTGAACTACGTCAAGCTCGACGGCCAGGTCGGCATCATCGGCAACGGCGCGGGCCTCGTCATGAGCACCCTCGACGTGGTCGCCTACGCCGGTGAGAAGCACGGCGGCGTCAAGCCCGCCAACTTCCTCGACATCGGTGGCGGCGCCTCCGCCGAGGTCATGGCGAACGGCCTGGAGATCATCCTCGGCGACCCCGACGTCAAGTCGGTCTTCGTCAACGTCTTCGGCGGCATCACCGCCTGTGACGCGGTCGCCAACGGCATCGTGCAGGCCCTGGAGCTCCTCGCGAGCAAGGGCGAGAACGTCACCAAGCCGCTGGTCGTCCGCCTGGACGGCAACAACGCGGAGCTGGGTCGCAAGATCCTCGACGACGCCAACCACCCGCTGGTCCAGCGCGTGGACACCATGGACGGCGCCGCTGACCGCGCCGCCGAGCTGGCCAACAAGTAAGGAAGGGGACTTAACACCATGGCTATCTTCCTTACCAAGGACAGCAAGGTCATCGTCCAGGGCATGACCGGCGCCGAGGGCATGAAGCACACCCGCCGCATGCTCGCCTCCGGCACCCGGATCGTCGGCGGTGTCAACCCGCGCAAGGCCGGCACCACGGTCGACGTCGACGGCACCGAGATCCCGGTCTTCGGCTCCGTCGCCGAGGCGATGGAGAAGACCGGGGCCGACGTCTCCGTCCTCTTCGTGCCGCCGGCGTTCACCAAGGCCGCCGTGATCGAGGCCGTCGACGCCGAGATCGGCCTGGCCGTCGTCATCACCGAGGGCGTCCCGGTGCACGACACCGCCGCCTTCTGGGCGCACGCCGGTGCCAAGGGCAACAAGACCCGCATCATCGGCCCGAACTGCCCCGGCCTGATCAGCCCCGGACAGTCGAACGCCGGCATCATCCCGGCCGACATCACCAGCTCCGGCAAGATCGGTCTGGTCTCGAAGTCGGGCACCCTGACCTACCAGCTCATGTACGAGCTGCGGGACATCGGCTTCTCCTCGGCCGTGGGCATCGGCGGTGACCCGGTCATCGGGACCACCCACATCGACGCCCTCAAGGCCTTCCAGGAGGACCCGGAGACCGAGATCATCGTCATGATCGGTGAGATCGGTGGCGACGCCGAGGAGCGTGCCGCGGCCTACATCGCCGAGCACGTCACCAAGCCGGTCGTCGGCTACGTCGCGGGCTTCACCGCCCCCGAGGGCAAGACCATGGGCCACGCCGGCGCCATCGTCTCCGGCTCCTCGGGCACCGCCCAGGCCAAGAAGGAGGCCCTTGAGGCCGCCGGTGTCAAGGTCGGCAAGACGCCGTCCGAGACCGCCCGCCTGGCCCGCGAGATCATCGCCGCCCAGGGCTGATCCCGCCCCGCGCGTGACGAGCGCCCCCGCCCTCCCCGGGCGG
>NZ_JBHVFE010000119.1:0-21137 GCF_042801945.1 Kitasatospora sp. NPDC057542 | reverse complement strand
GGGCGACCCCGTTACGGGGCCGCCCCTCGGCGGTGGTGTTGCCTCGCCGGCTAGATGACCAGGCTCAGCGGCAGGATCAGGGCTATCGCGACGACCGAGATCACCGTCTCCATCACCGACCAGGACTTCAGCGTCTGTCCGACGCTCATTCCGAAGTACTCCTTCACCAGCCAGAAGCCGGCGTCGTTGACGTGCGACAGGAAGAGCGAACCGGCGCCGATCGCGAGCACCAGCAGGGCCGCGTGGGTCGAGGACATGTCGGCGGCGAGCGGGGAGACGATGCCGGCCGCGGTGATGGTGGCGACCGTCGCCGAGCCGGTGGCCAGGCGGATCAGCACCGCGATCAGCCAGCCCAGCAGCAGCGCGGAGACGTGCCACTTGCCGGACCACTCGCTCACCGCGTTGCCGACGCCCACGTCGATCAGGGTCTGCTTGAAGCCGCCGCCGGCGCCGACGATGAACACGATGCCGGCGATCGGGCCGAGCGACTTGCCGACCGTGTCGGAGATCCGAGCCCTGTCGAAGCCGGCCGCCTTGCCGAGGGTCAGCATGCCGAGGAGGGTCGCGGCGAGCAGCGCGATCAGCGGGGAACCGATGAAGTCGAACACCCGCTGGCCCAGCGCCTTCGGGTCGTCGATCACCACGTCGGCCAGCGCCTTGCCGAGCATCAGCACGACCGGCAGCAGGATGGTCGCCATGACCGCGCCGAACGACGGGGTGCGCTCGTGCTTGGCGGTGTCCTCCGGGGCGGTGGTGGCCGGGATCTCCAGCGGGCCGACCCAGCGCTCGGCGAACCTGGCGAACAGCGGGCCGGCGATGATCAGGGTCGGGACCGCGATCAGCAGGCCGAGCGCCAGGGTGATGCCGAGGTCGGCCTTCAGCGCGTCGACGGCGACCAGCGGGCCCGGGTGCGGGGGCACCAGGCCGTGCAGCACCGACAGACCGGCCAGGGCCGGGATGCCGACCCGCATCAGCGGCACGTTGCCGCGGCGGGCGACCAGCAGCACGATCGGGATCAGCAGGACGACGCCGACCTCGAAGAACAGCGGCAGGCCGAGCACGGCCGCGATCAGCGCCATCGCCCAGGGCAGCGCCTTGTTGCCGGTGCGGGAGAGCACGGTGTCCGCGATGATGTTGGCGCCGCCGGAGTCGGCGAGCAGCTTGCCGAGCATCGCGCCGAGGCCGATCAGCAGGCCGACGCTGGCGACGGTCGAGCCGAAGCCCGTGGAGAAGCTGCTGAGCAGCTTGTCGAAGGGGGCACCCGCGACGGCGGCCAGCAGACCGGAGCCGAGCGTGAGGGCGAGGAACGGGTGCAGCTTCAGCTTGGTGATCAGTACGACGATCGCACCGATGCTGACCAGCACCGCGATCAGCAGCTGGGAGTCGCTGCCGGTGTGCGGCAGGGCCGGTGGGGCGGCCGCCAGCAGAGTGGGGGCAATGCTCACGCGAGGTCTCCATTGACGGGCCGCAGCAGCGCCACGGCCATCTCGACGAGTTCTTCGGGGGACGGGCCCACGTCCAGGACGGCGCCGCGCTCGTCCACACCCAGGGGCTCCAAGGTGGCGTACTGGGAGTTGAGCAGCGACGTCGGCATGAAGTGGCCGGTGCGGTGGGAGAGCCGGTCCTCGACCAGGTCGTGGCCACCGCTGAGGTGCAGGAAGAAGGCATCCGGGGCGTCCGCGCGCAGGGTGTCGCGGTAGCCGCGCTTCAACGCCGAGCAGGTGACCACGCCGCCGGTGCCGTCCTCGGTGCGCTCCGTGAGCCAGGCGCCGATGGCGCGCAGCCAGGGCTGGCGGTCCTGGTCGTCCAGCGGGATGCCGGCCGACATCTTGGCGATGTTGGCCGCCGGGTGGAAGTCGTCCGCCTCGGCGAAGGGGAGATCGAGGCGGTCGGCCAGGAGACGGGCCAGGGTGGTCTTGCCGACACCGGAGACGCCCATCACCACGACGGTGAGGGGACCTTCCGGGAGGTCGTGGTTCTCGACGCTGAGAGCCATGGTGGTGCTCCTTCGTTGCAGGCCGCCACTATCGCCTCAAAGATATGACGTATTCAAGTGGTGGAAACCAAATCGTCATACTTTTGCGATGTGGTCTGGGTCGCAGGGCGGCGTGAACTCTCCCAGGGCGGGCGTCTACGCTGAGCGGATGGAGATCCAGGGACTGCCCGGGCGGCTGCTTGACGAGCTCGGGCCGGCGATCGCGTCGGGGGAGATCCCCGAGGGGGCGGTGCTGCGCGGCGAGGAGCTGGAGGCCAGGTTCGGGGTGTCCCGGACGGTGGTCCGCGAGGCGGTGCGGGTCCTGGAGGGGATGCGCATGGTCGCGTCCCGGCGGCGGGTCGGGATCACCGTGCAGCCGAAGTCGCTCTGGGACGTCTTCGACCCGATGGTGATCCGCTGGCGCCTGGCCGGCTCGGACCGCCCCGCCCAGCTGCGCTCGCTCGGCTCGCTGCGGGTCGCCGTCGAACCGGCCGCGGCCGCGCTCGCCGCCACCCACGCGAGCGACGACGACCGGCGCGAACTCAGCTCACTGGCCGTGGATCTGACGGTCACCGCACGGGCAGCCGACCTGGCCACCTTCCTCAAGCACGACATCGCCTTCCACTCCCTGGTGCTGCGCGCCTCCGGCAACGAGATGTTCGCCCACCTCGGAGACACCGTCGCGGCGGTGCTCACCGGCCGGACCGAGTACCATCTGATGCCCCATCAGCCGGAGTCGTACGCGATCCGGTTGCACCGCGAGGTCGCGGAGGCGATCTGTGCCAAGGACCCCGTCCACGCCGAGCAGGCGATGCGGACGATCGTGAGCGGCGCGCTGGAGGAGCTCAACCTCCAGCTGGGCTGAGCCCGGGCCGGCGGAGCGGCCGGGAGTGCCAGGCCTGCCGGGAGCGCCAGGCGCACCTGCCGGGAATTCCCGGATGACACGATTTGGCGGCAGTTCGGCGATTTCGGACGCATAGTCCTGGTTCGACGGGGCAGAGTGAGGCCAGGGGGCGCGTTTCGTGTGCGCCCGTTCCGCATGCTTCACCGAACACGCGCCACGCGCCTGGGGGTCGCTCGATGTCCGTGCCACGCCGCCGTCGCCGCCTGCCCGACGAGGTGCGCGCCGCCGCAGTCCGGGCGGTGCTCTGCCTGTCCTTCACGCTCGTGGGCCTCGTGGTGGCCACCCTGGCCTCGTACGCGGGCAGTTGGCTGCTGACGCCGGCACTGCTGGCGATGGGGCTCGGGGTGTTCGGCACCATGTGGTGCCTGCTGGAGATCCTGATCTCCCGCCAGGTCGCCGCCCAGCGGATGCGGGCACCCGGCTCCGCTCACCCGATGGCGGGCAGCCGGGCGCCCTCCGAGCCGCCGGCCGCGCGGCCGTTCCCGCGGCCCGGCTCCTCCTCGGTGTACCGGCAGCCGTACGAGTCGGCGCAGCCGCAGCCGTACGGGCGGGGGCAGCAGCAGCCCTACGGGCCGGGGCAGCAGCAGCCGCAGCCGTACGGCCCCGGGCAGCAGCAGCCCCGGCTGCCGCACCAGGAGCCGCACCGACCGCCGCGCCAGTCACCGCCTCAGCCGCCACGCCAGGCCCGGGTGCGGACCAACCAGCCGTAGCCCCGGGCGGGCCGGTCAGTCCTGGAACGGCAGCGCCCGGTAGTGGGTGGTGAGCCGGCCGTCCCCGTCCAGGATGTGGAAGGCCAGCATCGGCGGGTGGTCGAAGGAGATGACCTGCCCGCCCTCGCAGGGCAGTGTGACGGTGGAGACCACCCCGGGCGCGACCAGCAGCGGCAGGCCGGCGAAGGTGGTCGCGGCGGGGGTGTGCGAGTGACCGCAGAACAGGGCGGCCACCCGGGGGTGGCGGCGCAGCACCCGCGCCAGCCGCACCTCGCCGAACTGGCGGATCTCGTCGACATACGGCAGGTGCAGCTCCACCGGCGGGTGGTGGAAGGCCACCAGGGCGGGCAACTCGCTGCGCCCGGAACCGAGTTCGGCATCCAGCCAGTCCAGCGTCCGATCGTCCAGCAGGCCGTCGTGCTGCCCGGGTATGGAGGAGTCCAGCATCAGCACGTCGGCACCGGGCAGTCGGTGCAGGCGGTTGACCGGCTCCTCCCCCGGTGCCTCACCGAGCAGCACCTCGCGGTAGGGCGAACGGCGGTCGTGGTTGCCGGGGCAGGTGAGCACCGGGTGCCGGGAGGACAGCACCTCGGCGACCTGCCGGTACTCCTCGGGCAGGCCTTGGTCGGCGAGGTCGCCGGTGACCAGCACCGCGTCCAGCGGGCCGGGCAGGGCGTCGAGGTACGCCATCACCTGCTCGGCCCGCCGCCGGGCCCGCTTGCCGCCGTCCCGGCGGTGGACCTGGCCGAGGTGGATGTCACTGAGGTGCGCGATCGTCAGCATGACGATCACGCTAGTGAGTTCACGGCTGGACGGGAACCTCTGCAGGGCGCTTGAACATCCGGGTGGCGGTGATCTCGCCGTGGATGGTCGGGCCGTCCGGGTCCGGCGCGGCGGGCAGGCCCGGACGCAGGTGCTCCTCGACCGAGATGTACTTGAGGCCGGCCCGCAGGTCGGCGTCGTTGCGCAGACGGATCACCAGCGGGAACTCGGCGAGCGCGGTGGTGTCGAACAGGCCGGTGGTGTAGATCAGCTGGACGCCGAGCGCGTCGGCCACGGCCCGCTGGAGCTCCAGCAGGTAGGTGGCGTTGGCGCGGCCGATCGGGTTGTCCAGGAACAGCGTGCCGGCATGCCGCAGCTGGGACTGGCCTCGGTCGTTGGCGCGCAGCGCGGCCATCGTGCAGTACAGCGCGATGGCGGCAGTGAGCAGCTGGCCGCCGGAGAAGACGTCGGACATCTGGCCGACGCCGACCCGCTCGGCGCGCAGCACCGCATCGGGCTTGAGGATCTCGACGCTGACGCCCTTGGGGCCGATCGCGGCGGCGACCCCGCGCAGCAGCAGGGACATGCCGTCGCGGCGCAGGTCGCTGTTCTTCCTGACGGCGGCACGGGTCGCCTCGTCGATGACCTCGCCCAGGCGCTCGACCAGGGTGGCGTGGTCCGGGTCCTCGAAGCGGATCCGGAGGAACTCCTGGCCGGACCACTCCCCCAGGCCCTCGGGCAGCCGGGACAGCCGCTGGGCGGCGCGCAGGGTGGTGAGCGAGGACTCGACCAGGCCGCGCAGCCGGTCCACGATCGAGCCGCGGTTCTTCTCCAGCTGGGCGAGCTCGTCGGTGAGCACCCGCAGCCGGGGGGCGAAGGCGGCGGCCCAGGCGGCGGCGTGCTCGGGCAGCGCGGAGGCGGGCAGTTCGCGGATCTGCTGACGGGCGGGGGTGCGGACGGCCTCGTAGCGGGCGGCGTTGGCGTGCCGGACCAGGGCGTCGGCGGCGTCGCGGACGGCGAGTTCGGCGGAGGACAGCTCGCCGGCGGCGGTGCGCAGGGCGCGTCGGGCCTCGGTGGCGCCGGTGCGGGCCTCGGCCAGCGAGCCCAGGTACGGCTCGACCGGGTCGTCCGGGTCCTCCTGGTGGTCGCGCAGGCCGTCGCGCAGCTGGCCGGCCAGCTCGTCGAAGTCCGCGGCGGCGGCCTGGGCGGTGTCGAAGGTCCGCTGGAGGTCGGCGTGGGCGGTGCGGGCGGCGTCCAGGGCCTCGCGCCGCTCGGCGAGGCGGCTGGTGGCGGTGCGCAGCAGGGCCTGGGCGTGCTCCGGATCGGTGGGGACGAGGTCCTCGGGCAGCTCGGTGTGCGCCTCGCCGTCGGCGGGGGCGGAGCGTTCGGCCTCGCCGCGCAGGCGGCCGAGCTGTTCGCTGGCGGCGGCGGAGCGGGCCTCGATGGTGGCGACCAGTTCCTCGGCGCGCGCGGCGGCGGCCTGGCGGGCCGGGCCGTCGGCGCCGTCGGGGCTGCCGAGGAGCTCCTCGGCGCGGGTGCGCACCTTGTTGGTGAGGCGGTCGAGTTCGGCCGCGGCGGCGGCCTCGTCGCCCTCGGCGCGGGCCTGTTCGGCGCGCAGGTCGGCGCCGACGCCGACCTTCTCGTACAGCTGGGAGGCGGCGCGGTAGGCCTCGCGCAGGGCGGGCAGCGCGGCGGGGGCGGTCCCGTCGGGCTCGTCGGACTGCTCGGCGGCCGGGATCTCGGCGCGTTCGGCGCGCAGCGCGCGGGCCGTCCGGCGGGCGTCGTCGGCGGCGCGCTGGGCGGCGCGGCGGTCCTCGTCGCAGGTGCGGGCGCGCTCGGCGCACAGTGCCTGGCGACGGTCGCACTCGGCGGCGTCCTCGGCGAGTTCGCGCTGGCGGCGGGCCCAGTTGCCGCGCTCGCGCAGCCGGAAGGCGAGGCCGGAGAGGGCGTCGGCGCGGCGGCGGGCGCGCTGGGCGGCCTCGCGGTGCTCCTCGTGGGCGGAGGCGGCCGCGGCGTGGTCGGTCTCGGCCTCGTCGTGGTCGGCGCGCAGGGTGGCCAGGGCGGCGGCGGCCTGCTCGGCGTGCTCGCGGGCGGCCTCGGCGGCGGCGGCGAGTTCGGCGAGGGTGCCGGGCGGGCAGCTGGCGTGCCAGGAGGCGAGGCGGGCGGCGAGGGCGCGGTCGGCGCCGAGGCGGCCGGCCAGTTCGCGGATGTGCTCCTCGCGGGCGCTCGCCCGGGCGCGCAGTTCGCGGCGCTCGCCGTCGGCGGCGGACTCGTCGTGCATGGCCGGGTTCGGCGGCACGAGGAAGAAGGCCGGCTCGTCGGTGATCGGGGCGATCAGCGAGGCGGCGGCGCCGACCGCGACGGTGGAGCGCGGCAGCAGGGCGGCGGCCTGCAGGGCCTCGCGGGCGCGCTCCAGCGAGGCCGGGTCGGTGACGACCACGCCGTCGACCAGTTCGGGGCGGGCGGCGAGGATCGCGTCGTGGTCGGCCGGGTCGACGGACTGGGCGAGGTAGCGCCAGCCGGGCAGGGCCGGGATGCCGTGCTCGGCGAGGTACTCGACGGTGGCGAGCACGTCCGGGCCGGGCGGCAGCAGACCGCCGTCGCCGAGGGCGGCGAGGATGCGGGAGTCGTCGGCGGCGGCCGTACGGAGGTCGAACAGGGTGCGTTCGGCGGTGGCGATGGACTCGTCGAGGAGTTCGCGCAGGTACTCGGCGTTGCGGTCGAGCACGGTGGGGGTGAGGAAGCCGGCGTCCTCCTCGGCGCCCTCTTGGTAGGGGGTGAGGGAGAGCAGGTCGGCGAGGCGCTGTTCGGTGGCGAGCAGGGCGGCGGTGCGCTGCTCGGCGGCGAGGGTCCGGGCGGCGTCCTTGCGGGCGTCGCCGGCCCGCTCGGCGGCGAGTTCGGCGCGCGAGGTGGCGGCGGCGGCCTCGCGCAGCCGGGCGGCGGCGGACTCGGCGGCGGTACGGGCCTGGGCGAGTGCGGCGGCGGCGGCCTTCTCGACGTCGGCGGCGTGCAGCGCGGCGCGGGCCGGGTCCACGTCGCCGTCGGCGTCGATGAATCCGGCCGAGACGGCGGCTTCGGTCTCCTGCTCGACCTCGGCGAGGCGCTGGCGCAGGTGCTCGGCCTCGCTGCGGGCCTTCTGCGCGGCGGTGGCGGCCTCGGTGGCGTCGGACTGCGCCTTGCCGCCGTCCGCCTGGAGTTCGCCCGCGCGCTCCTCCTCGGTGTCGGCGCGGGACTCGGCGGCCGCGGCGGCGGCCTCCAGGGCGCGGGCCAGGGCGGTCGCGGCGCGGGCGCGGGCGGCGAGCGCGGGGGCGGCGTCCAGTTCGGCCTCGCGGATGGCGGCGGCGACCCGGGCGACCCGGTCGGCGGCGGCGCGCTGGCGCAGCACCGCCTCGGCGGCCTGCCAGGCGGAGTGCAGCGTGCGGGCGTCGATGAGTTCGCGGCGCAGCGCGGCGGCCTCGGCGGTGGCCGCGGTGAGGCTCAACGTGGCGTGCCGGTGGGTGAGTTCGTCGGTGATCAGGCTGTGCCGGGTGCGGTCGGCCTCGGCTGCGGTGACGGCGCTCGCGGCGGCGGCGACCTCGATGGCGAGGTCCTGGGCGCGGTCGCGTTCGGCGGCGGCGCGGGAGGCGAGTGCGTGGGCGAGGCGGCGGGTGCGGCGCTCGGCGGTGCGGTGGGCCTCGCGGACGGTCTCGCGGGCGGTGGTGGCCTCCGCGATGCGCTCCAGGAGGTCCAGCGAGCCGGCGGTGAAGTCGCGTTCGGCGGTGAGTTCGGCGCGGCGGCCGAGCTTGGCGGCGAAGCCGTGCACGAGGTCGGCGAGGCCGTCGGTGTCCCGGGTGTCGGTGACGGCGCGCAGCAGGAGGTCGGTGAAGTCGCTGTCGTGCTTGACCGCGAAGAGGCCGGCCGCCTCGCCCTCGTCGGCGTTCATCTCGCGCTGGTAGCGGAAGAGTTCGGGGTCGAGGCCGAGTTCGCCGAGGTGCTCGGTCCAGCGGTCGTGGCCGTCCTCGAAGACCAGGTCGAGGTGGGGGTGGGCCTTGCCGGCCTCGGTGAGGGCGTCGCGGAAGCCCTTCATGGTGCGGCGGCGGCCGCGGGCCTTCTGGTCGCCGGCCAGGCTGACCCGCTCGGCGACCGGCAGCGAGTCGAGGGTCAGACCGGGGCCGGGGCGGAAGGAGTACCAGGTCTCGGCGAACTTGCGCGGGTCGGAGGAGACCTGGCGGCCGCGCCACTCGCTGACCTTGCCGACCACGATCAGCTCGCCGGTGACGGTGTGCTGCCACTCCAGGGCGACGTGGCCGCAGTCGTCGGCGAGCAGGAACTTGCGCAGCACACCGGAGCTGGCGCCGCCGAGGGTGTTGCGGTGGCCGGGGAGCATGACCGAGAAGATCAGCTTGAGCAGGACGGACTTGCCGCCGCCGTTCTCCAGGAAGAGCACGCCTGCCGGAGCGGGGCGGCGGACCGGGCCGTCGGGGTCCTCGCCGAACAGGCCGATCTGCTGCGGGGCCGGGTCGGCGACCGGCTCGCCGACGCCGCGCAGGTCGAGCACCGTGTCGGCGTAGCGGGCGCCGGCCGGTCCGATCGAGTAGAGGCGGACCCGGTTGAGCTCGTACATGTGCGGCGGTTCTCCGTGGCTTGCGGGGCGTGAGGGATGGGCGGCGGGCCGGCTCGGGGCGGGTGGCCGGGGCCGGCGCGGTGGGCTCGGAGCGGGTGGACTCCGAGCCCCGGGGCTCAGAGCGAGTGGAACGGCAGCCCGGCGTCGGCGACCAGTTCGTCGCCGGTGTCCGGCGGCAGCAGGCTGGCGGTGCCGTCGGAGACCGGGACGACGCCGAGGTCGAGCAGTTCGGCCATGGCCGCGCTGCCCGCCAGGTCGCGCACCTGGAGCTGGTAGCGGGCGGTCGTGCGGTAGGTGCCGCCGGAGTCGTCGGAGACCTTCTGGAGGAAGCCGGAGTCGACCAGGAACAGCACCGCCTTGGCGACGATGCCGATGGTCGAGCCGGAGAGCCGGCGGGCGTCCTTGGTGGCGCCGGTGGCGGTGCGCCGGGCCCACACCCGCCAGGCGGCCTCCAGTCCGGGGGCGTCGGAGGCCGGGTCGGTGTTGGCGCCCTCGGCGCCGGCCTGCTCCTCCAGGCGGCGGCAGGCCTGGCGGACGAAGGCGTCGACGCCGTTGACGGTGATCCGGCCGAGGTAGCCGTCGTCGGCGAGGTCCTCGGGGCGCGGGAAGGCCATCGCCGCGACGGCCAGGTGGGCGAGGCCGTGCAGGAAGCGGTCGGTGGACTCGGAGGCGGCGCGACGCGAGTAGTCGCCCATCCGGACGGCGAACAGCGAGTCCTCGGCGGCGGCCACGGCCATGCCGGCCCGCGGGGAGACCTCCAGGACGACCAGGCCCATGCCGGTGGCGATGGCGTCGGCGAGCCGGGCGAACGGCGGGTCCTCGCGGTGGCGGCGCACCAGCTCGGCGTACTCGGCGTCCCGGGCGGGCAGCAGCTTGGCCTGGAGGCCGAAGGACACCAGCCGGGCGGCGTCCGCGACGTCGGCCGGGGTGATCGGCGCGGGGGCCGCGGGTTCGCTCTCAGCCGCCCAGGACGTGTCGTGGTGGGTCGTCACGGGCGGTGCTCCTCGGGGGTGGCGCGGTGGTTACGGTTCGTCAAGGTTGGTCCCGGCAACGTGTGCCTGCCGGCCGGTCAGCCGGCGTCCTTGCGGTCGGCGGCCATGCCGACCGCGTCGAGCAGGGCGCTGCCGACGATCAGGTCGGCGCCGCCGAACTCCGGGTCGAGCAGCGGGGTGCCGTCGTCCACGGCGAACAGCAGCCGCTCCTCGCCCTGGCGGTAGGCGGTGCCGACCGGCGGGCTGGCGGCGTGCACGGCGAGCAGGGCGACCAGGTACGGCAGGTCCGGGTCCTGCTTGCGGGCGTCGGCGAGCAGGCCGGAGAGCCGGCGGGGTGCGTCCGGGGGCAGGTCGAGCAGGAGCATCGCGGACTCCAGCTGGGCCTCGGAGAACCGGCTGTCGTCCGGGGTGGCGACCAGGTCCGGGTCGGGGAGCTCGGCGCCGAGGTGCTCGCGTTCGACCGGCGGGGTGAGCAGTAGGTCGACCAGGTCGGTGACCCGGACCGAGACCGGGGTGCGCAGACCGGCGCCGCGGGCGAAGAACGCGCCGGTGGGGCGGACGGCCTGCTCGATCGGCAGCCGCAGCACGGGGGCGAGCAGCTGCCCGTAGAGGTCGATGCCGCTGCGGGCGCCGGGGGTGGCGAAGGCCTGGCGGTCCTGCTCGGCGCGGAACAGCGGGCCGGCCTCCAGCAGCCGGGTCTGGAGCTGGGTGTGACGGCGGATGCAGTCCTTGACGATGTCGACCAGCTCGGCAGCGCGGCGCTTGTGCTCCGGGTCCTCGGCCTCGTCGCGTGCCTTGCGGATGTTGGTGAGAATCGCGTTCTCGTGCCGGTAGCGGTCGGCGATGTGGTCCAGCGCCTCCTCGATGAGGTCGGGAATGGCGCGCATCCAGTCGACCGCGCGGACGTTGCGGCGGGTGGCGTCCAGGGCGCGGCGCAGCGTCTCGGCGTACTGGACGGTGCGGTAGCGGGCCTGCTCGGCGGCGAGCTGGGCGTCGGCCAGGCGGCCGCGGCGGATCAGCACCTCCAGCTTGACCTCGGCGGCGATCTGGGCCGAGGTGACGTCGGTGTCGAGCGCGCCGACCAGGACGTTGACCGCCTCGTCGGTGGTGCGCAGGTAGACGCCGCCGTCGAGGCCGGGGACCTCCTCGATCAGCTTGAAGTCGTAGTCGCGGCGGACGTACTCGCCGTCCGGGCCGAAGGTCCCGTAGACGGCGCGGAAGCCGCGGTCCACGCTGCCGACGTTGATCATCGACTCCAGCACCCAGCGGGCGACCCGCTCGTGCTCGGCGGCGGGACGGCCTACGGCCTGGGCGGCGACCCGGGGCAGCAGCCGGGCGAGCACTATCTCGCGGTCGGCCCCGGTGTCGAAGTCCATGTTCAGGGTGACCAGGTCGATCGCGGCGAGGCCGACCTCGGCCATCGCGTAGCCGCCGTACTCGCCGGCCAGGTTGACCTTGCGGTTGTCCAGGTCGTGCAGCGGGGCGGTGCAGGCCAGCGCCTTGAGCCGGCGGGCCAGGCCCTCGTCGGCGGCGGGGCCGGGCGCGGGGCGCGCGGCGACGGCCGGGCCGGCGGGCGGTCGGAGGCCGGGCTCGATGGGCGGGTCTGCGATGGCGGTCACGGGGGACAAGATTAGAGGTTCGCACCGACATCGACCGAAACGGACCTTGCGGGCGGGCGGAGCAGCAGGTGGGCGACGGTGCGGGTGACCGATTCAGAACAGGGTTTCGACGGAATTCCGCCATTCCCGAACCCGCATTCGAGAAAACCGTGAGGGCGGAGCGTTGGTTCGGTGATGATCGACCCATGATCACCCGACTGGCCAAAGCGAGCCTCGCCGCCGCGCTGTCCGTGACCACCCTCACCACCGGCGCCGTCCTCGCCACCGGTGCCACCGCCGCCCCGACCGCCGCGACATCGGCCTCCGCCCAGCACGTGACCGTGTCACAGAGCGGGAACTATCCCGGCGGCTTCTTCACCACCGGCAACATGTCGGTGGGCTGGACCTCGTCCGGCACCGCGGACCTGACCGGGCCGACGCACATCACCCTCGACCTGCCGCCGGGCGTCACCACCGACGGCGCGATGTTCTTCCCCACGCCGCAGGACTACACCTTCACCTCGGCCCTCTCCCCCGACCACCGCCACCTGGAGGCCGTGTTCACCGCCACCCGGGCGGCCGGGGCGTACAACTTCATGAAGCTCAACCTGGCGACCACACCCGGAGTGCCGATCGCGGGCGTGATCACGGCGACGGTCGCCAACCCGAACGACACCGACCCGACCGGGCACATCTCCCGCTACGACCTCGTCAGCAGGAGCTACCTGCCGGCAACCGTCCAGCCCGCACCGACCGTCACCGGCCTCGACCCCGCCACCGGCCCGGGCGCCGGCGGCACCACGGTGACGGTCAGCGGCAGCAACCTGACCAGCGGCATGGTGCTGGTCGGCGGCGTTCCGGCGCCCGGCACCTGCACCGACACCGCCTGCACGGTGACCACCCCGGGCGGCTCCGGCAGCGCCCCGGTCAGCGTGGTGACGCCCGGCGGCACGGCTGCGGCCCCGGCCGCCTTCGACTACACCGGCGCCCCTCCGCCGGCGCCCGCCGCCCCGGCGATCAGCAGCCTGTCCCCCGCCTCCGGCCCGGCCGCCGGCGGGACCCGGGTGACCGTGTCGGGCAGCAACCTGACGTACGGGACGGTGGCCTTCGGCGGGGTGCCGGCCACCCACGTCTCCTGCGGCCCGTCCTTCTGCACGGCCACGGCCCCGGCGGGTGCCCAGCCCGGTCCGGTGGACGTCACCGTCACCACGGCGGGCGGGACCAGCGCGCCGGCGACGTACACCTACACGGCGTAACGGCCGCACAGGGCGGAGCGCCCGCCACCGGTGCCCGGGTCCACGGAGCCCGGGCACCGGCGCGTTCCGGGACCGGCCGGCCCTCCGCCCGCACACCCTCCCGAAGGTGAGTTGAACGCGTTCAAAAGATGGGTCTAGAGTCGGTTCCGCGCAGACGGGACAAGGCTCCGCCTGCACTTCGGCATGCTCGGCATGGAGGTGTGCGAGATGGACGGCGACTCGGCGGTCATCCTTCGCAAGGTCCGACGATGGCTCTGGTTCTTCCTGGTCTGCCTGGTGCTCAGCGGTCTCACCGCGTTCCCGCTGGAGACCGAGACCCGCTGGCTGGTCGACTTCGCCTCCGGCCCGGCCGCCCCGCTGAGCGACCGCCTCCCGGCCGCGACGGCCTGGTTCGAGCAGGTCCACACCGGCCTCGCCGAGACCAACGAGCGCTACCCCTTCCTGGCCTACGGGACCGACTGGCTGGCCTTCGCCCACCTGGTGATCGCCGCCGCCTTCTGGGGGCCGCTCAAGGACCCGGTCCGCAACATCTGGGTGATCCGCTGGGCCGCGCTCGCCTGCGGGGCCGTCATTCCGCTGGCGCTGATCTGCGGGCCGTTGCGCGGGATTCCGCTGGCATGGCGATTCATCGACATGTCGTTCGGGGTCTTCGGCGTCATACCGCTGCTGATCGTGCTGCGGGCGCTGCGCCCGCTGGAGCGCTCCGTCCGGGAGCCGGTGCCCACCGGCTGAGCGGGGCGGGGCGCACGACCCGCTCGCGGACCTGCACGCCCCCGCGCGGCGCCGCCCAGGGGCGTGCGGTCCCGGGCACGCGCCGCAGCGCCCGCGGGGCTCCGGGTCACGCGCAACGGCCTTCATCCGCAGGCCCTACCATCTGGCTCAACAGCTGCTGGGAGGCGGACGGGCGTGGCCGATGCGGTGATCGATCTCAATGCGGACCTCGGCGAGGGGTTCGGACGCTGGACCCTGACCGACGACGAGGCATTGCTGTCCGTGGTGACCAGTGCCAATGTCGCCTGCGGGTTCCACGCCGGGGACCCGTCGACGATGCGCCGGGTCTGCGCACTGGCGGCCGAGCGCGGCGTCCGGATCGGTGCCCAGGTCTCCTACCGCGACCTGGCCGGATTCGGCCGCCGCGCGATGGAGGTGCCCCCGGAGGAGCTCGCCGACGAGATCGCGTACCAGATCGGTGCCCTCCAGGTCTTCGCCCGCGCGGCCGGCTCCCGGGTCTCCTACGTCAAGCCGCACGGCGCTCTCTACAACCGGGTGGTCGGCGACTCCGAGCAGGCCGAGGCCGTGGTGGCCGGCGTGCTGCGGGCGGGCGCGGTCTGCGACGGGCCGCTGCCCGTGCTCGGCCTGCCGGGCTCGCTGCTGCTGGAGGTGGCCGAGGGCGTCGGGCTCCCGGTGGTCGCCGAGGCCTTCGCCGACCGCGCGTACACCCGCACCGGCACCCTCGTCCCGCGCCGCGAGCCGGACGCGGTGGTGCACGACCCCGAGTCGGTGATCACCCGCGCCGTCGGCATCGCCCGGGACGGCACGGTGGAGGCCGTCGGCGGCGAGCGGATCGGCGTCGAGGCCCGCTCGCTGTGCGTCCACGGCGACACCCCCGGCGCCGCCCAGCTCGCCTGGCGGATCCGCGGTGCCCTGGCCTCCGCCGGGGCCCGGGTGGAGGCCTTCACGTGACGGTGGGGACGGTGCGCCGGGTCGGCGAGCGGGCGCTGCTGGTCGAGCTGCCCGGGACGGCCGAGGTGGCGGCGCTGTACGGCTGGCTGAGCGAGCGCCGGGAGGCGGGCGCGCTCGGCACGGTGGAGGAGCTCGTACCGGCCGCGCGCACCGTGCTGCTGGACGGCGTCGCGGACGTCGACGCGGTGGCGGCGCTGCTGCGCACCGCCCGTCCGACGGCGGCCGGGGCGGCGCCCGGGCCGCTGGTGGAGGTCCCGACCGTGTACGACGGCGCCGACCTGGCCGAGGTCGCCGCCCTGTGGGCGGTGTCCGAGGACGCAGCCGTCCGGATCCACACCGAACCCGAGTACGTCGTCGCCTTCTGCGGCTTCGCCCCCGGCTTCGGCTACCTCACCGGCCTCCCGGCACGGTACGAGGTGCCGCGCCGGGCCACCCCGCGCAGCTCCGTACCGGCCGGCTCGGTCGCCCTGGCCGGCCCGTACACCGGCGTCTATCCGCACCCCTCCCCCGGCGGCTGGCAGCTGATCGGCCGCACGGCACTCACGCTCTGGGACGCCGACCGGGTGCCCCCGGCCCTGCTGGCTCCCGGCACCCGGGTCCGCTTCACCCCGGAACGGGCTTGAGGGGAAGCGGAGTTGAACGAGTTGGTGGTGGAGCGGCCGGGACCGCTCACCACGGTCCAGGACCTCGGGCGGCGCGGCGTCGCCCACCTCGGGGTGCCCAGGGCCGGGGCGCTGGACGAGCCGGCGCTGCGGGCGGCCAACCGGCTGGTGGGCAACGAGCCCGGGGCCGCCGGGCTGGAGACCACGCTCGGCGGGGTCGCGCTGCGGGCCGTCGGGACGGCGCTGGTCGCCGTCACCGGTGCGCCCTCGCCCGTCCGGGTGGACGGCCGGCCGGCCGCCTGGGGCGCGCCGGTCGTGGTGCCGGCCGGGGCACTGCTCGACGTGGGGGCGGCGACGGCCGGGGTGCGCGGCTACCTGGCGGTGGCGGGCGGGATCGCCGTCCCGCCGGTGCTCGGCAGCCGCTCGGCGGACCTGCTCTCCGGGCTCGGGCCCGCACCACTGGCCGTCGGGGACCGGCTGCCGGTCGGCACCCCGCCGCCGTACCGGGCCAGGCCCGAGCTGGTGCCGCTGCCCGCTCCCCCGGCCGAGCTGGTGCTGCGGCTGCGGCTCGGACCGCGCGCGGACTGGTTCACCCCGGAGGCGGTGGCCCGCCTCGCCCGCGACCGGTACGTGGTCTCCCCGGCCGGCAACCGGATCGGGCTGCGCACCGAGGGCCCGCCGGTAGCCCGCGCCCGGGACGGTGAACTGGCCAGCGAGGGAATGGTGTTGGGCGTGGTGCAGATTCCGCCGGACGGACAGCCGGTGGTGTTCCTGGCCGACCACCCGACCACCGGCGGCTACCCGGTGATCGGCGTCGTGCCGACCGCCGACCTCGCGGCCGCCGCACAGGCCCGGCCGGGGACGCCGGTGCGCTTCGCGCCCCTGCGGGAGCGCTGAGCCGGAACGCGGAGCTGGAGGAACGAACGGGAGCACCGGGCGGGAGCACCGAACAGCCCCCGAGATCCGCGTTCAACGCCCCAACAGCAGTTCGGCGACGACGCGTTGGGCCGGGTCCAGCGCCGCCTCACCCCCCTCGGCCGACCAGACCGTGTTCTGTAGCACCCGGGCGAGCGTCCAGGCCGCCGCCACCTCGCGGTCCAGCTCCAGCACCTCCGTCATCAGGTCGAAGCGCCGCCGCAGCGCCCGGGCGAGGTCCCCGGTGGCCACCAGATCCGCCCAGCGGTTGCGCAGCGCCGGGAGCAGCTCGAAGCCGGGGTGGCCGGCCAGCGGCTTGGGGTCGATGGCCAGCCAGGGGGCCCGACCGCTGCCGGGGAGCGGGGCGAGCACGTTGCCGTAGTGCAGGTCCCAGTGCAGCAGGCGGTCGCCGGGCTCGGCACGGACCTCGCGCAGGACGGCCGCACAGTCGGCGAGCAGGCGCTGCTCCGCCGGGTCGGCGAGGCAGGCGGCGGCCGCCGGGACCCGCTCCAGCAGACGGGCCGACTCCTCGGCCAAGGTCCGCAGCCCGTCCGGCGCCTGACATGTCGTCAGTTCCAGCAGCAGCTCGGCGATCACGCGCAGCGCCACGAGGTCGTCGGGCAGGTCGAGCAGCGAGCGCCCCGGGTCCAGGCGCTCCAACAGCAGGGATCCGGTGGCCGGTTCGTGGTCGAGGAGCCGGACGGCGCCGCGGCCGTTCCAGGTCCGCAGGGCGAGCGGTTCGCCCACCGTCTCCTCGTCCACGGGCTGGAGCTTGAGCACGGCCGGCGCCCCGTCGGCGCGCAGCACGGGCAGCACCAGCCCGACCACGCCGTGCGCGACCGGCCCGTCCGGGCGCAGCTCCCAGCGGTCGAGCAACTCGCCCGCCAGGACGGGAAGGCGGTCCACCCAGGCGCGGCCCTCGGCGCCGAGGAACTCCTCCAGGGTGGCGGCCAGCGCGGGCGGGACCTCGACGGGCATCGGGCGGGCTCCTCTCGGGCGGTCCGTCCAAGCCTATGGCGGGACCCGGCCGGCCCTCGCCGCTCACGTCCGCCCGAGTGCCTCGGCCGCGGCGACCGCGAAGCCGTCCGGGTTGTCGAGCATGATGTTGTGCCCGCAGTCCGGCACCGCGACCACCCGCACGCCCGCCGCACGGAGGGTGTCGGCGCCCGCCGGCTCGCCGTCCGCCGCCGGGTGGAGGAAGGTGCGTGGGAGGTCGAGGCCGAGCAGCAGTTCGCGCATGGTCGGCACGGTCGCCCGGGCGAGGTAGCGGGCGCTGCGGTGGACCGCTTCCGGGCCGGCCAGCCGCATGGTGGACCACCAGAACGGGCCGACCCGCTCGGCGACTTCGTCCCGCCCGCCGGCCAGGAACTCCTCCTCGGTATAGGCCGCGATGCCGCTGCTGCCGGGATGGCGCCGGTCGGGGTCGATCCGGTCCAGGTTGGCATCCACCAGGAGCAGCCGCTCGACCAGCCTCGGGTGCCGCTGGGCGAGGACGATCGCGACCGCCCCACCCATGCTGTGGCCGATCACCTCGACCCGGTCCGGTCCGGCGGCCGCGACCGCCGCCGCGACCGCGTCCGCGTGCTCCTCCAGCGTGTAGCCGAAGTCCGTCGGCCGGTCGCTGAGGCCGAAGCCGAGCAGGTCCAGCAGCAGCGAGCGCCGCCCGGCGAGCAGCGGGTGGGTGGCGGCGGCCGCGAAGTAGGCCGGCGAGGTGGCACCGAGCCCGTGCAGGTAGAGCCGGACCGGTTCAGCGCCGGGCAGGTCGACCCAGCGGATCCGGTCACCGTTCGGGGTGACGGGGGCCTCACGCATGCTCACTCGCTCCTCTTCCAGGGGGTTCCGGTTCAGGGGGCCGGGCCGACGGGCTCCGACCCCGGTCCGGCTCCGGGGGATTCCGGCGGACGACCAGGACCATACATCGAATTCGAGGTATCGCGGAAGCGAGATACCCACGCACCGAGGGAAGGATCTGAGAGAGTGGCCGCATGCTGAAGCTCGCCATCCTCGGGTTCCTGTACGACCGGCCGCTGCACGGCTACGAGCTGCGCCGCCACCTCGCCGCGCTCACCGGCCACGTCCGCCCGATCAGCGACGGCACGCTCTACCCCGCGATCAAGCGCCTGGAGGCAGACGGCCTGCTGGTCCGCGAGACCGAGCCGGGCAGCGCCGCCGCGCCCCGGCACACCCTGCACCTCACCGAGGCCGGCCGCGCCGCGCTGCTCGACCGGCTGCGCGAGCCCGAACCGCTCGACGTCAGCGACGAGAACCGCTGGTTCACCCTGCTCGCCTTCCTGCGGCACCTCGCCGACCCGGCCGCCCAGGCCGCCGTGCTCCGCCGCCGGCTGGCCTTCCTCGCCGAGCCGGCCAGCTTCTTCTACGAGGGCGACCGCCCCGTCGGCGCCGAGGAGTTCGCCGACCCGTTCCGGCGCGGCCTGCTCCTGGTGGCCCGTGCCACCACCGAGGCCGAGCTCGCCTGGCTGGACGCGACCCTGGCCGACCTGGAAGACGGTCCGCGGTAGACCGGGGCCCGAACGCGCCGCGGCCCGCACCGGCCGTCGAACGGTCGGTGCGGGCCGCAGGCGAGGATTTCCGGCGCCCGGGAACGGGATCAGTGCCGGTGGTGCGCGTGCACCACGGCGTGGCCGCGCCCCCGGCCGATCATCCACCTGTTGACCGGGACGGTCAGCACGAACGCCAGGACCAGCGAACCCGCCAACGCCGCCCAGAACAGCAGGTCGCCGAGGCCGGCGTCCATCGCCCCCGGGACGGCGACCATCACGGTGTTGTCGATCAGCTCCATCACCAGGATCGACACGGTGTCGGCGGCCAGTGCGACCTTGACCGCGGCGCCGACGTCGAGGCCGGCCTTCAGCACGCCGCGCATGGTCAGCGCGTAGCCGAAGACGAAGGCCAGCAGGATCGAGAGCACCACCGTCGCGCCGTTGTGCAGGCCGAAGGCGGTGCCGAGCACCATGCCGAGGATCTCGCCGATGGCGCAGCCGGTGAGGCAGTGCAGGGTCGCCTGGGCGGCCATCCGCCAGCTGGTCCCGCCGCCACCGTGGGCCTGGTGGTGGCCGGCGTGCGCCTGGTGCTCGCGGTGACCGCCGTGCTCGTGGTGCCCACCGTGGTCGTGCCCGTGGTGCTCGTGCTGCGCAGGGTGTGCCATGTCGTCCTCCGCTTGCCGCGGCGCCCGGTCCGGCGCCCCTTCTCTCGCTCTGCCGTCGATCGAACATATACCCCCATGGGGTATGTGGCAATGACTTTCCGGCGCCCTCTTCCCCTGCGCACCCGTCCGTGCTCGGATGAACGGCATGGCAGATGAACGACGCAAGGGTTACGACGGAACGGGCGAGGGCGCGATCACTCCGGACGGCTGCGCCGTCGAGGTGTGGAGCCGCCTTCCGGTGGGCGACGCCCCGGACGTGATCGAGGCCGCGGTGCCACCCGGCGCGCGCATCCTCGAACTCGGCTGCGGCGTCGGCCGGATGACGCACCCGCTGACTGACCGCGGCTTCGCCGTGACGGCCGTGGACGAGTCCGCCGAGATGCTGGCCCGGGTTCGTACGGACGTCCGCACGGTGCGCAGCCGGATCGAGAAGCTGGACCTCGGCGAGCGCTTCGACGTCGTCATGCTCGCCTCGTGCCTCGTGCACGCCGGTGACGTGACGGTCCGCCGAGGCCTGCTGGAGACCTGCCGCCGGCACGTCAGCGAGGACGGCTGCGTGCTGGTGCAGCGCGAGGGCGAGGACTGGCACCGGAACGCGCCGCGGGAGAGCTCGATCGGCCCGGACGCGCGGGCCCGGCTGGTCTCGGCCACGCCGGTCGGCGACGGCGTCAACTCCGTCCGCTTCGAGTACGTGTTCCCGGACGGCACCTGGACGCAGACCTTCCTGTCCCGCCCGCTCAGCACCGAGGCGTTCGAGCAGGCGCTCGCGGAGGCCGACCTGGTGGTCGAGCGCTACCTGACCGCGGACCGCACCTGGGTCCGGGCGCGGCCGGTGCTCTAGGCACCGCCCCGGGCCGGTTCCGGACGAGCAGGGGCCCTGTGCGCAAAGCCGGAACAAAAGGTGAACAAAGAACTGTCACTTTCACCCCGTACCATCAGCCGCGCGCCGGGCTCGCGCGCGGCCTGCGGGCCAGGCGGGTCGCGGCGGCCCCGCATGCCCTTCCGACCCGCAAGGACCCGCCCATGCCGCCCCTGCCCCACGCCCGACGGATACCCCCGGTGGGTGTCCGGTGATCGACTGGTTCCACGGGGCCGTCCTCGGCCTGATCCAGGGCCTCACCGAGTTCCTGCCGATCTCCTCCAGCGCCCACCTGCGGGTCTTCTCCGCCCTGCTCGGCTGGGACGACCCGGGAGCGGCCTTCACGGCCGTCACCCAGCTCGGCACCGAGACGGCGGTGCTGATCTACTTCCGCCGGGACATCGCCTCGATCATCAAGACCTGGGCGCTGTCCCTGTTCCGGCCGGCGCTGCGCTCGGACCCGGACGCGCGGATGGGCTGGTTCGTGATCATCGGCACCCTGCCGATCGGCATCCTGGGCAAGCTGTTCCAGGACACCATCGAGACCCATCTGCGCGACCTGCGGATCATCGGCACCACGCTGATCGTCTTCGGCCTGATCCTGGCCTTCGCCGACCGCACCCGGGCCGTCCGCCACGCCCGTCCGATCACCGACCTCACGCTGCCGCACGCCGGCATCTACGGCTTCGCCCAGGCGCTGGCGCTGATCCCGGGCGTGTCCCGCTCCGGCGGCACGATCAGCGCGGGCCTGCTGCTCGGCTACAGCCGGGAGGCGGCGGCCCGCTACTCGTTCCTGCTCGCCATCCCGGCAGTGCTCGCCTCGGGGGCACTGGAGCTGTTCAAGATCGGCGAGGGCCCGGCCCCGGCCTGGGGGCCGACCATCCTGGCCACCGCGATCGCCTTCGTGGTCGGCTACGCGGCGATCGCCTGGTTCCTGAAGTACATCTCGACCCACAGCTTTCTGCCGTTCGTGGTCTACCGGGTACTGCTCGGCATTCTGATCGTCGGACTGGTCGTCGGCGGCGTCCTGGCCCCGGACGCCGGCGCAGTGAAGTAGAACCGGGTTTCAGAACCGAGGACCCGCAGAAGCGAGTGGGCCGGGACACCGACGG
>NZ_JBHVFE010000118.1:0-21281 GCF_042801945.1 Kitasatospora sp. NPDC057542 | reverse complement strand
GGCCGGGGCATCCCCACCACCGGCGGCATGGGCGGTCCGATGATGCCGCCGATGGGAGCAGGCGCCGGCGCCGGGGCCGGCGCGCCCGGCCAGGGCGAGAAGGAGCGGCAGCGCACCACCTGGCTGTCCGAGGACGAGGAGGTCTGGGGCACCGACTCGGGCGCGGTGACGGGCGTCATCGGCCGCTGACGGACCGACCGCCGAGCCGGGACCGGCCGATCCGGCCCGGCGTCGAACCGCGGGCCGCGCCCCGGCCGTAGAGAGAACCGTACGACCCCACGAGCGGGTGCGTCCCGGGCCGGACCCCGGGCCCGGGACGCACCGCGGGGACACCGGGAAGAGACGGGAGACGCGGGCGGATGACGTTCTCGTACGCCGAGCAGATCGACCAGGCCATGGCGGCCCTGGCGGAACAGCAGGTCAGGATGGCCGAGGCGGCCAAGGAGCTGCAGGCGGCCACCGCCTCGGCGACCAGCAAGGACCGGATGGTCACCGCCACGGTGGGCGCGCAGGGCCAGGTGGTGTCCCTGGTCTTCCACACCACCGGGTACCGGACGATGGCTCCGGCGCAGCTCGGGACGGTGATCGCCGACGTGCTGAACACCGCCCGGGCCGACCTCGGCGAGCGGCTGGTCGAGACGATGGGATCGTTCAGCGGCCTGGGCGAGACCCTCCGGGCCTCGATGACCGGCGGCTCCGAACTGGACGAACTCTTCGCGCCGCTGCGGGAGATGCGCCCCGGCTACGCCGAGGCGGAAGCCGCGGAGGAGCGGCGCAAGCGCGACCGGCAGGAGGAGTTCCGTGGCTGAGCAGCTGAACGTGGGCGCGGACTTGGACGCCAAGTTCAAGAAGTTCGCGCCGCTCTCGGACATCCTCGACGACATCGGCCGCCGGTGCGACGAGATCAACACCTTCAACAAGGAGTCGGCCGGGAACGACGAGATCGGCAAGACGTACCACGAGAACGTGGACAGCGCGACCGTCGACCTGGTCAAGCTGTTCGCGACGGTGAGCACCGAGGTGGAGAAGCTCGGCCTCAAGGGCCGGCGGACCTCCCTGATCCTGCACAACGCGGACGAGGACGCCAGGCGCCACGCCTGACGGGCCCGCCCGGCCTCCCCGCTCCCGTCCCCGGCTTCCCGTCCCCACCGGCTCCCGCCCGCGGCCGTGCGCCGCCCGAGCTCCCCGAACGCCAGGAGTGCGCCCCAGTGTCGATCATGCTGCCGCCGGGCTTGGCGAAGTTCTTCAGCATCGTGACCGGCATGAAGTGGCCGGAGGCCGACGAGGACCGGCTGCGCACGGCCGGGGACGACTACCTGGCCATCGCCGCGGAGATCCCCGAACTCCGCGACTGGCTACGGCGGTTGCTGACCACCGTCCACGACAACGACGAGTTCGCGGGCGAGGCGGCCGACCGGTTCTACCAGCGGGTGCTGCCGCTCATCGGCGGCACCGGCGGCACCGACTACGTGACCTCGGCCGGCGTGATGGCGAAGCAGCTCGGGGACTTCGCCCACAAGGTGGCCAACCAGGTCGAGTACGCCAAGTGGATGATCATCGCCCAGCTCATCCAGCTGGTGGCCCAGATCGCCTGGGCGATCGCCATGCTGCCGATCACCTTCGGCGGCTCGGTCGCGGCGATCTTCGCGGCGTACGAGACCGCGGGCGCGATCATCAAGCAGATCTTCATCTGGCTGTTCAAGCAGCTCCTGCTGCACGAGTTCCTTTCCATCACCACCGCCGCGGTGATGGACGGGATCATCCAGGGCATCCAGATCGGCAAGGGCCACAAGGACAGCTGGGAGAAGGAGTCCTTCATCCAGGCCATCGAGATGGGCGCGATCAACGGCCTGCTCACCGGTCCGCTGGAGCTGCTCACCTTCGGCATCGGCAAGCTGTTCGGGCGGATCCTCGGCAAGGGACTCAGCAAGGAACTCCAGGCCGACCTCAAGGCGCTGGCCGGCTCCGAGTTCAAGAAGCTGTCGGAGAACGAGCTCAAGTCGCTGAGCGGCGCCGAGCTGAAGGAGGTCGTCGCCCTCCTGCGGAAGAACGAGACCAACCTCACCGTCCGGGAGGCCATCGCCCAGGTCCGGGAGAACCTCGCCAAGGACCTGGGCAAGACCGTCACGAAGGATGTCGGGAAGACGGTCCGGAACAACGCCCTCAAGGAGCTCGCCGACGGTGTCAGGAACAACGTCGCCAAGGAGGGCGCGGAGAGCGCCTTCAAGGGCGCCGGCAAGGAGGCCGTCGAGAACGTCGCGCAGAAGCTCAGCAAGGTCGAGAAGCTCACCCAGCAGATGGGGGAGGCGTTCGAGCAGCACCTCGTCCACCTGGGCGTCGACAAGGAGCTCTCGAACGCCGCCGGACGGCTGGTGGCCGCGCGGCTCGCCAGCGAGGGCGCCCGGCACGCCATCGATCTCGGAACCTTCAACAAGCTCGTGAAGACGCTGGCCGAGAGCGCCGGAGGGGTCGAGATCGGCGCGCTCAAGGCCGACCTGAAGGGCGTCCTCAAGAACATCGGCCAGATGCAGAACGAGCTGAAGCACCTCAGCGGCGACGCGCTGGAGAGCGGAACGAGGGACCTGGGCTTCCTCCGGGCGGAGCAGCAGCACCTCTCGGAGACCATCCGGGCCACCCAGGACCTCGCGGAGCGCGCGGTGGGCCTGATGGACGGCCTCCACCCGCAGACCGCCGGGCAGTTCCTGTACCGGCTCGGCGAGGGGGTCGGCAACTACCTGAAGGGGGGCGTCCAGAACGTCCTCAGCGAGGGGGCCTACAACCTGACCTTCGGCGAGGACCACACCTTCACCGTCAGCGTCGAGAGCTTCTACGGCGGCGTCGCGATGGGGGCGCTCGGCCACCTCGGGCACATCGCCGGCGGCCCGCTGCGGCTGAAGCTCGCGGACATCAACCTCCCCAACTACGCGCGCTTCCCGCTGGCCGTGGTGTCCACCCTGATGGGCCACCCGACCTCGCTGTGGGTCTCGCGCCCGGAAGGGGCCGGGGCCGGGGGCACCGTGCACGGGGCGGGACTGCCGGAGGGCACCCGGCCGGAACACCTGAAGCTGGACTCCGACGGCTCGGCCGCGCCGTCCGGGGACAAGTCCGCGAAGCCGTCGCCGAGCACCCCGGTGAAGGTGACCGGCGGGGACGAGGCGAAGGCGCCGTCCGCGTCGTCGAAGTCCTCCTCGGACACGTCCACGCCGGAGCCGCCGAAGCGGAGCACGACGGTCGGCGGCCCGAAGGAGGAGCCCGGGCACACGCCCGAGCACACGGCGCAGCAGACGTCGGAGTCGACCGCCGCGACGGCGCCGGCGCCCTCGCACACCACGCCTCCCGGGACGGAGACGCCGGTCCACGTGCCGACGACCGGCGGGCACCCGGAGCCGTCGCAGCAGCAGGGTGTCCACCAGGAGCAGCCGGGGGGCCACCAGCGGACCACCCACCACGTCGAGCAGGAAGCCCCCATCCAGCACCCGCTGTCCGCCGAGGACTTCGGCGACGCCACGACGTACGGCCGGCGCCTGACCGGCGCCGACGACCGAAGCGGCTGGGTGGTCGGCGACCCGCCCTCCGCCGAGGCCCTGAAGGCCCTGGACCTGCGCCCCCTGGACTCCTCGCGCTACGCCCTGGTGATGCACACCGATGCCGAGGGCCTGCCCGTCCACCAGGGCGAGGTGCTGAGCGCGGACAAGCTCGCCGGCGCCATCGGCGCGCTGGCCCGCAACGGGCAGCTGGACGGGCGGACGACGATCGACTTCGTCGCGTGCGGCCTGGCCGGGACGAGCCACACCGACTACGTCGCGGAGGTGATGGAGCAGGTCTGGAAGGACCCGAACCTGAGGCACCTGAAGGCGGTCGCGGCGGACGGACCGGTCTGGGTGGTGCCCGGGTTCGACGGCTCGACGACGGCGCGGACGGGCCCCGGAACCGGCCACCTGGTCGTCGCCGAGAACGTCGGCTTCGACGCGGCCGGCCGGCCGGTGCTGCAGGGCCGCGGCAACTGGGTCGAGTTCGTCCACTCGCCCTCCGTGGACGGCGGGCTGATCATGACCGTGCGCGGCTCGAAGCCGCCGGAGCACTACACCTCCGGCCGGGTCGCGGAGCCGATCCCGGGCACCGCGCGCTTCGGCGAGGCGGAGCCGGAGTCAGACGTCCTCCGGATGACCCGGTGGACGGAGGACGGCGGCACCTTCGTCAACCGCCCGGTTCCGTACGACCGGATCACCGTGGACGGCGAACGGCACGGTGCCAAGGCGATCGAGGACTGGCTCAAGGAGGGCGGTCGCCCGCTGGTCAAGGGGGACCTGGCGACGCTGGTGCAGCGCTTCCTGGAGGACGCCCCGCGCACCGACTACCGGCACGGCCAGCAGGACGAGTTCCTGGCCGACGTGTACCGCTTCGCCTCGTACGAGCGGCGCAGGGAGCACGTGGAGGCGATGGAGGCGGTCGAGCGGACCGCCAGGCGGGTGGTCGAGGAGTACCCGCCGACGGAGTACTACTACCTGGGCCTGGGGCGCAGCCCGGCCGGTGTGGTGGCGTACCTGCACGAGTCGGACCACGGCGCGATGTCGATGCCGCTGTCGAGCTTCCGGCCCAGGCCGCAGGATCCGATGGCGGTGGCCGGATGGGGCCTGGTCAGCGATCTGGGGCGGCCCAACCCGGTCCCGAGCGAGCGGCAGCTCGACCACCTCAAGATGGCGTTCGACACGGAGCTCGGCTCGCTGACGGCGGACGTGCTGCGGGGCCGCAAGGTACTGATGATCGACTACGTGCAGGGCGCGCAGTCGCTGGTGGCGGCCCAGCACTACGTGCAGGAGTACCTGCGCAGCCGGTCCGACCTGGACTCCCCGGTGGTGGAGGCCCTGGCCATGCACCAGCAGATCAACACCTCGTCCGTCAGCCGGATCGTGAACGCCATCGCCAACCCGAAGGAGCGCACGCTCTGGAGGCAGCTCGTGGGGGCGCCCACGGAGATGGTGAACCGCCGGCGGGAATGGCTGGACAAGTTCCACCTGCTGCCGCTCTCCGAGGACGGCCCCGTGGGGCAGTCCGGGGTCAAGCTGGGCGAGCTCCTGAAGAACGAGGCCTTCGACGGCTTCGCGCAGTTCAAGTCGCTCAAGATCCTGGAGGCGGACGCCCAGTGGGTCGAGGGCGCGGTGCGCCAGGTCGAGCTGCCGGACGGCCACTTCACCATCACCGACCGCCAGCTCCGGGACATCCTCACCGGAACCCTCGCCGACCACTACAACCGGACCGGTGACCGGACGGTGCCGCAGGCGCTGCGCACCGAGCTGGAAACGGCCTTCCGCGACGCCCTCCGGGCCGAGAAGAGGGGCCAGGAAGGATCCCTGACCGACGCACTCGTGGCGGCGTACGAGCACCGGGCCGCGGCCGAGACGCCCGAGGCCTCCTCACAGCGCGCCAGGACCATGATCGACCACGCCATGACGGAACAGCCGTCGTACGAGGTCCTCCGGGAGGAGCTGCGCGACTACCTGGACCGGAGGGAGCACGGCGAGCCGTTCGGGGACTTCGGCAGCACCGTGTCGGGCCGCTGGATGGGCGACGTGAAGCTGGACGCCTCCCAGCGCTGGCACCTGGCCGAGGCGTTCTCGCGGTTCCCGGTGCGGGAGAACACCTTCACCGTGGCCGTCCACGGCGGGGCGGACGGGCAGCCCACCCGGGCCGGATCTCCGATCACCCCGGAGGAGATGGCCCGCACCCTGACCGAGCTGGCCGACCGCGGGATCTGGAACGGCACGGACGCGCTGAACTTCGTCGTCTGCGACCTCGCCGGCGGCGTGCAGGGCCACTACGTGACCGAGGTGATGCGCCTGCTCGGCGAGAAGGGCCTGGGCACCACGGCGATCGCCGCGAACGGGAAGGTCTTCTTCGTCCCGAAGGTCGAGGCCGGCTCCGTGGTGGAGGGTCCCGGGCACCTCGTGGTCGCCTCCCACGTCGGCTACGATCCGGCGGGCCGGCCGGTGCTGGTCCCGGGCGGCGAGTTCCTGGAGTTCCGGCGGCCGACCCAGGAGGACCCGCGGCCGGCCCCCGTCCCGCTCGGCGCGCACCTCGGACCGAACGGGCACGACGGCGCGCCGCCCGAGGGCTACGGACGGGCGGCGACCAAGGAGGAGCTGGACCCGAACCGGCAGCTCCCCGGGGCGCTGGCCTTCGCCGACCCGCCCGCGCACCCGACCACCCCGACCACCCCGCACGGCGACGGCGACGGCACGGGGTCGGCGTACCACTACACCGAGGCCCCGGCGCACATCCGCGCCGAAGCGGACGGCGAGCGCGCGGAGCGGTGGCGGCAGACCCAGCGGGACCTCCAGGACAGGTACGAGACGAAGCTCTCCGAGGCCGCCGAGGAACTGCGGCTGGACCCGGACGGCAGCGGCCACCGGCGCGAGGAGGAGGCCGAACGGCGCCTGAGCGAGGCCCTCGACGCCCCGGACCGGTTCCCCGAGGGCGCACCGGCGGACCTGCGCGAGGCGGTGACCAAGCGGGCCCGGGCGATGATGTACACGGAGCTGGAGGCCCGCCCGGGCGACCGCGACCGGATCCTCGGCGACCTCGACGGCCTGGTGCGGGTCGCCTCCGTCCGCGAGGCGGCCGTCCGGGTCGCGGTGCAGCACTTCGAACGGACGGTGGGCGCCTGGAGCGCCCCGCGGATCACCCACGGCGACACCGGCACCGCCCACACCCCCGAGCGCATCCCCGAGCCCGTCGTGGACCTCGTCCGGCACGACTTCACGGTGCGCGCGGAGGCGGAGGCCGCCCGGATCTACGCCGACGCGGAGAGCCTCGACGCGGCGGGCAACGCCCGGGCCGGGCAGGCCCTGCAGCGGCTCACCGAGCACGTGCGGGCGGAGCTCGTCCTGCACACCGACCGGGCGAACGCCCTCGCCGGGGCCAGGGAGCTGGTCGAGCGGGCCGGCACCGACTGGTACGACCGGCTGTCCCCGGCCGACCGGGAACTGCTCGCGGCGGGCGGGGTGACGGACCGGCCGGACCTGTCCCCGAGCAGCCTGCAGGCGATCCGGGACCGGCTGCGCGAGCGCGTCACCGCCGACTTCGACCGGGCGGTCGGTCCACTCGACGAGGCGACCGGCCAGCGTCGGGACCGCGACGAGGCCGTGGAGCTGTTCACCCGCTCGCTGGCCGAACGCGAGGAGGCGCTGCCGCACGAGTTCGCCGTCCAGGCGGTCCGCGAGGCCGCGATCCGCCGGGCCGTCGAGGAGGCGGAGAAGGCGGCCGACTCCTGGGCCGGGAACGGCGCGCGCAAGGAGTTCGTCGAGAAGTTCGGCGGCGACGAGTCCGACGTCCTGCGGGCGAAGGCCACGGTGCTCCGCGACCTCGCGGGGGAACTGGACCGGGCGGCCGCGGAGCGCGTCGGTGATCCGGCCGGGCTGCGCGGCGCCCTCGACCGGCTCACCGACCCCGCCACCCTGACCGAGCGGCTCACCCACGAGGCCGCCCGCCTCGCCGTCCGCCGGCAGGCCACCACCGAGGCCCAGACGGCCGCCCGCGAGCACGGGCTGTCCGGACCCACCGCCGACCGCCTGACGGAAGGCCACGGCGACCGGGTCGCCCGGGCCTTCGACGAGTCCTTCCGCTCGCGCGAGGACACCGCCGAGCGCCACGAGCACTGGCGGCAGAGCCGCCGCGAACTCACCGAGGAGCTGGCCGAGCACGTCGCCTTCGAGCAGGAGGCCGCCCCCGCCCTGCGCGAGGCCGCCGGGGGCTTCGACGGAATCGCCGCGCGCCACGCCCTCAACGAGCAACTGACCGACCACCACAAGGGCGAGTACGGCGACGAGCTCTTCACCCGCTACCGCGAACTGTGGAAGCTCGCCCACCTCGACGCGGCCGGTTGGCGCAGCCACGAACGCGCCCACGAGAACGCCTTCGGCCGCCGGACGGAACCACGGCCCGAGGAGACCGCCGACCGGCCCGCGGAGGCCGGCGCCCTGACCGTCGTGGACAGGACGGCCGCCGCCCGGCCGGTCCGGGAGCGCGGCGACGAGGTCTCCGACCTGGTCGCCGGTGCCCTGACCCCCCGGAACGCCCCCGACCGGTCCGACCTCCGGGCGCCCGGGCAGGAGCGGTCGGTCGTCGAGGAGCCGTCCTCGGAGGCCGCTTCCCCAGAGGTCGCTTCCTCGGACGTCACCGTCCAACACGAGGCGCCGGCCGCGCCGGTCGCCGTTCCCGTGGCCGTCCCGCCGATCGCCCTCGGCCCCGAGGCGCGCACCGGTGTCCTCGCGCGGGTCAACGAACTGATGGGAGGGCCTGACGGCTGGCCGGGCCTGCACATGTCCTCCGGCCGCCACGTCGGGCTCAACGCACCGGGCCACACCACGCTCGCCGACGTCAAGGCGCTGGCCGACCGGCTGACCGAGCTCGGCGCCCTCGACCCGGCGGCCAGGGCCGCGGTGGACGCCCTGCACGCGGAGCAGGCATCGGCCGCCCCGGCGCCCGTCAAGGGGAGGCCGAGGTCCGCCGACTACGTGCCCCCGAAGCTGCGCAAGCAGGTGTTCGACCTGGCGAAGCCCGTGGTGGACGCGGCGGCCGACCTCCTCGGCGGCCCGCTCCGACCCGCCCACGCGGACCGGCTGGGTGTGCGGATCGGCGACGAGGTCGGTCCCGGGGCGGCCAACCGTCCGGACGACGTCCAGGCCCTCGCCACGAGCCTGCACCGGCGGGGCCGGCTCTCCGAGGCCGTGCGCGCGCGGCTGACGGAGAACCCGGCCGACGCGGAGGCCCGCACCACGCTGCACGAGGAAACGCTGAAGCTGGTCGCCGACCACCTGGCCGGACGGCTGGACCTGGCGGCCCCGGACAGCGGCCACCGGCTGGTGGCCGCCATGGACAGGCCCGACCTGACGATGTCCTGGAAGGTCGCCGGCACGGGCAGCCACTTCCAGGACTGGGCGACCGGCAAGCGGGAGGAGGCGCCGCCGCTGGCCGAGGACACCACGCTCAACTGCTGGGAATCGGTCCTGCTGGCGGCCCACCACGCCGGCCTGCTGTCCAAGGAATGGATCCGGGACGCCTACGCCGACCACGACGTGCCGGGCTGGGAGGCCCGACTGCGCGGCAAGCTGCTCCCGCACGGCCCCACCTCGTACGACTCCGGCAACCCCGAGAGCCCGCTGCCGCGCGCCGGCGACATCGTCATCACCAGCAAGGACCTCAGCCACGTGGCCCTCGCCACCGGGCGCACCAACGCGGACGGCGTGCCGCTGGTGCTGAGCTTCGGCGTGGAGAGCGAGAGCGGGAACTTCAGCGCGGACAAGGTCTCCGTCGCCCCCCTCGACGACGTCCTGATCATGCAGGCCGACTTCGGACCCGGCCCGTGGTTCCGGCAGGGCACGGACTCCGAGGCCCCCGTGCCGCCCCCGCGGCCCAGCCGGCTCGAAGTCCCCGCACAGCTGCCGCTCCCCGCCCCGGTCCGCACGGTCAGCCACGGCACCCCGGACCCGCAGCCCCTGGTGCCCCTGGTGCCCCGGCCCGGGACCGACCGCACACCGCGCTTCGTCGTCCGGTCCTCCTTCGACGCCCGGCGCTTCGACCACGGCGGACCGGTCACCGACCTGACGGTGCGGATCGCCTTCCGCGACGGCGGCGGGCACGACACCGGCGCGGTGTGGGACAAGGTCGTCCAGGGCGTGGAGGAGTACCTCAACAAGCCCGGCTACCGGCTCACCAACGGCGACCGGATGCACGTCACCGTCCTGCCCGTGGAACCCGGACAGAAGCCGCACCTGACCGTCGACCTGGTCGGCCACGACCGGCCGATGGACCAGCAGTCGTGGCGGCCGGACGCCGACCCGATCGACTACGCCCACGAGGTGGGCCACCAGATCGGCCTGCGCGACGAGTACCGCACCCAGGACCTCACCCACCGCCCCGACGTCAAGGGCAGCCTGCTCGGCGACCACCGCGCCCTCGCCCCGTCCGGGCTTCGGCAGGGTGGCCTGCGCGAACGCCACCTGTCGCTGATCTCCAGGGTCGTCGGCGACCTGGAGCGCCCGCCGACCTCCGGCCCGCGCGACCTGACCTGGCAGCAGGCCCGCGACGCGGCGGCATCGTACGAGCGCAACCACGTCTGGGTGGACCCGGTGTCCAAGCCCGGCACCGTCGGCCACGACGGCGGCCCGCAGGAGGTCGCCCCACTGATGGCGGACGGTGGATGGATCGATCCGCCGGCAGAGGGCGAATGGATCGTCATGCATCCTCCCTACGCTTCCGGCGACCAGTGGGGCATCGCGGCGGCCATGCTCATCAACAGCCGGCTGCACGTCCTGATCGCGCGCGGGCCGGGACCCGGGGAGGCCGGCCACGACCCGGTCCTGGACAAGTCCGCGCAGATCGAGGCGTTCTACCGTTCCGCCGGGATTCCCGACGCCGACCTCCGCATCCACGTCGTGACCGCGTCGAGCATGGAGAAGAGTGCCCTCTGGCGGACGCTGAGGACCGAAGCCACCAGTATCGCGGAGAACCAGTGGGGGGAGACCTGGGAGCAACGGCCCTGGGGGCAGGTGGTCAGGGGAATCACGGACGGCACCTACTACCTCGGCGGCGCGTTCAGGGAAGCGGAACACCGTGACGCCATCCGCGCCGCCTGGGGCATGAACGACCGGTTCGACCCGGAGATCGGTGTCTGGTTGACGAACCGGGGCATTCAGCCGCCCCCCGTCGACGCGAAGGTTCTCGTGCTCTGGTCCCGCTTCAGCGGCAAGGCGGCCCAGTGGTCCGACGTGTCCGGCCGGATGGAGCACGACACGAGCTTCGAAGGCATGCGGCAGCTGCTGCGCGAGTTCGCGGGCGACTACCACACGGTGATCATCACGGGTGATCCCCATCCCACCCGGAGTGGCAAGTGGAACGAACTGGTCGCGAGGATGCGCCACGAACTCGGGAAGGAGCAGATCCACCACGTCACCGGGTTCTGGCGGGGAAGGGACGAGAGCGTCTCGGCATGGACGCAGGACACCAGGGTGGGGCAGCTGCGGCTGTACGACTACTTCCACCGTCGCAACCAGCTGGACCACCTCGGATTCCGCTCCGGCAACCTGGAGTCCGTCGCCCTGATCGGTCACAACGTCTCCTACCTGGAGGAGTTCGACGCGACCGGAGCGAACCGGATGACGAGGTGGCACGTCGACACCATGACCGGCAAGACCTCGCTCGGGGGCGATCCGGTGGGCTACGAGCGGGTGCAGGTCTCCGCACCGCCCACCGCGTCCGGACAGCACGCCACGCCGTACGACGCCAAGCGGGACGGCCACCTGACGTTCACGCCGGAGGAATCCGCACTGTGGCGCAAACCGGCGGGCGTCTACACCCACCAGCGGGGCTTCGACTACCAGGCCCTCGTGGACGTCAGGGAAGGGCTGAGCCATTCGGCCCCGGGGATGCGGGTGGACCAGGACACGTTCTGGGCCGACCGCGTCCGGTACCTCCAGCGTCGGTACGAGAAGCTCCGTGCGGACTTCGTGACCCACGCGGACGGGGCGGACGTCGAGTCGTCCCTGACGCACTACGACGGGCAGTTCCGAGGAGAGATCGAACCGGGAACGGGCCTGGCCTGGTACCAGCAGATGACCCTTCTGCTGGAGACACCGGGGTACATGCCCGACCTTCTGCAGGGCTCCCGCGCCTATCGTGAGCCGTACCTGACGATGATGGGCCACCTCGGCGAGTACCGCGTCCTGCTGGAAGTGCCGCGGAACGGGGACGACTTCTACCACGCCGTGTCCGCTTGGTTCGGAACGGCCGGCGAGCCGAGGACGCTGCGTGACTGGGCCGTCAACTGGATGGACGCGAACCGGCAGCTCGTCGAGGAGTACGCGGGGAGGTTCGGGACCACCTATGAGTACCTCCGCACGACTGTCGGCACCGACGGCCGTTGGGCCGGGAACGCGGGCGTGATGGTCCCGCACCTCGTGGCCTCCGCGCTGGGCGTGAAGATCGACCTGCACGACGGGAACACATGGAAGCTGCTCAGCCCGTTGGACGGCACGTGGAACGGGGGACGTATCCAACTGGGGCTGGCCGACGGGCACTTCCGGCCGCTCGTGCGGGACGTCGCACCGGGCGGGACGGGCGGGCCGGGTGGGCCAGGGGGACCGGGAGGGTCGGAGAGCCTCGGGAAGCGGTCGCAGCCGGACGATGACGACGGTGGGCAGGGCGAAGACCAGACCAGCAAGAAGCCCAAGTCGACACTGCCGCCGCCGGCGTCGACCGGGCAGGACGGGCAGGTCGTCGCCGCGCACACGCCGATCGGGCTGGGCGGGGGCGGGATGCCGGTGCCCGGGCCGCTGCACGAGCGGGTGCAGGCGCTGGAGCACCTGTCCTCGGAGGAGCGGCGTCTCCTGGTGGAGGACGGCGCCTTCCAGGAGAGCCTGCGTCAACTGGAGCCGGAGGACTACGCGCAGGCGGCGGCGAAGCTGCTCATCGACGTCGATCCCCGGACCCACCAGCCGGTCGCCGCACGCAGGACGGCCGAGAACCTGGTCGCGCGGATGCTGGCGAACAAGGCGGTCGCGGAGCGGGTGGTGGCGTCGGGCGTGCGGATCGGCGTGGTGCCGCGCGACGTCCCGATGACGGAGGTCTCCGGCTTCGTGGCCTCCGAGCACGGCACGGGCGACGGTCGCGACTGGTCGGTGGTCCGGGGATCGAGCGGGCCGACGACTGTCCTGATCACGGAGGAGAACCTGCTCGGCGCCAGGACGCGGATCGGCCGGATCCCGACGTATGCCGAGGGGTACTCCAGCTCCGCCCACGAACTCGCCCACACGATCCACGAGTTCGGCCTGACGCAGGCGGAGAAGGAGCTGATCGGGCAGGCCTACCGGGAGCGGAGCGTCGCGGACGCCCTGGCGGAGCTGTTCGGTGAGGAGCCCCTCACGGACTGGCCCGACGGCGGACTGAACGACGGGGAGGGCAACCGGGTCGGCAACTACTCGGCGCGCAACGAGCACGAGTTCTTCGCGCAGCTGGTCACCGCGTACCTCGGGCACAACCACGGCAACGACCCGTCCACGGGGCTGCCCCGCAACAACGGCGCCGAGTGGGTGCGGGAGAACGCGCCGGAGCTGGTGGAGCTGCTGGGCGACCTCTTCGGGCACGGCCCGCAGCCGGAGCGCACGGAGCCCGCCAACAAGGTCGGTCGGACGGATGCCGAGGAGCAACTGTTCGAAGGTTTCCGGGAGTTCATGGAGACCGCGACGACGAAGACGGAGGAACAGCCGCTCCACGTCGAGGTGCAGGAGCAGCCCGCGCACATCGAGGTGCAGGAGGAGTCCGCCCAGCACACGGAGGACGAGTCCGACCACCTCTCGCTGGACCAGCAGATCGAGCTGGCCCTGAACCCGGGCGCCACCGAGAACACCGTGACCGAGAACACTGTGACCGAGAACCCGGTGACCGAGAACACCGTGACCGAGAACACCGTCGTCGAGGACACCGTGGTCGAGCCGCCCCTCGTGGTCGCCGCGCCGATCGTCGTCCCGCCGCCGGAGCAGCCGCTCGTTCCGACCCCGCCCACCCGTCTCCGGGAGCGCGGGCTGTCCGCCTACGACGTGCTGGTGCACCTGGAGAACCTCCCGGCGCAGCACTTCGAGAGCCTCGTGGGCCGGTTCACCGCGGCGCTGCACGGGGACGGGAAGGCCGCGCGGACGCTCGCGGAGAGCCTGTTCGGCAGCGAGACGCTGCGTCCGACGGTGTCCGCGCTGTCCCGGGGGGACGTGCGGGAGGTGCCGTTCCAGGCGGGCCGGTGGTCCGGCCAGATCAGGATCAGCGCCGCCCTGGGGGAGGCCCGTCACCTCAAGACGCTGCGCAACTTCGAGTTCGAGTACGGCTCGGAGCAGCAGAGCACGGTCGGCGTCTCCAAGGACCGGCTCACCCAGGTCAACGCGGGCGCGCAGCTCAGGGCGAAGCTGGGCAGCGCCCGGGACCTCACCGAGACCCTCGGCTACCAGCACGGCTGGATGAACGGCAGCACCTCCGCCGAGGCCAGCCGGACGAGCGCCCGGGGCAAGACCGTGGAGCTGGCGGACCTCTTCGAGGCCCCGTTCACGCTGACCGTGGAGTTCCTGGACGCCAAGTTCCACGGCGCGCCCGGCCCGTGGCACACGCCGCAGCCGATCGACCTCCCGGTCACCGGCCACGTCGCCGTGCCGAAGCGGGAGACCGCCAACCTGCCGCCGGTCGCCGAGGCGCACTACGCGGTGCCGCTGGAGGTCTCCGAGCACCGGCGGCTGGCCGGCTCGCACATCGTCACCGACGTGTGGCCGCTCGAACCTCCCCGGCGGCGCCAGGGGGAGAACGATGCGAACGAGGTCGAGATGACGGACCTCAACCAGCGGCAGCCCGCCGTCCCGCCGATCGGGAAGTTCGTGGCGGGCTTCGAGGAGGCGGCCGAGCGCTACTTCGGCAGCCGCTGGCCGGAGCTGCGGCGCCGGCTGCTGACGGAGCTCGATCTCGGCACCCTCCAGCAGGAGCTCAAGGGGACGATGGCCGGGCAGAAGCTGACCATCGTGGACGACAGCCTGGTCGGGGCGGCCGCGATGATCACCATCGGCAGCGGGTCGGTCGCCCGGATGCGGCAGGTCCACACCCTGCCGACCACCGAGATCAACATCTCCACCGCCACCACCCGCGCGCACGTCGAGCAGACGACCACGAGCAAGGAATGGCACATGCTGCCGTCCTCGGTCACGAACAAGACGGACGGGAACTTCGTCGGCGGCGGCGGTCTGGGCGCCAGGGCCGGGCGGGACGGGGTCGGGCTGCACGGCTCCGGCTCCGACCTGGGGAACGGCACCAAGATCAAGCGGCCGGCGGTGCTGTTCGAGGGGGCGGCCGACCTGACCGTAACCTTCGGCTGGAGCGGCGGGTTGCTGCCCCATCCCGCCGAGGCGACCACCCGCGTGGAGCTCGGCTTCCGGACCGTGATCGACCAGGACGAGGCCGTCCTGGTCACGGGCGCCGACCACGTCGTGGAGGGCACGAACCCGCCCGAGTTCGTCGCCCAGCGGCCCGCCCCGCCCCTCACCCCCGCCAACGAGACGGGCGCGCTGGTACGGGCCCCGCTGGACGCGGTGTGGACCGGCCTGCCCGATACCACCGTCGTGCGGGACCTGCGCGACATCACCCCGCTGCACACCGAACTCGACCGCGTCGGCGCGCTGCTGCTCGGCGAGAAGGCCTGGAAGGAGGTGCGCGAGGACGTCCTCCAGGCCTACTCGCACAGCGCGGTCAGCGCCCACCTCGTCGGCATGTCGCGCGGCTCCGCGCTGCGCGGCCCCGAGGTCACCATGGGCCCGCTGAAGGACCTGCACCTCGCCACGACCGTACGGCTGCACCGGATGACCCACCTGCGCGGCCAGGCGACCGCCGAGCTGAACCCGGTCCGCGAGACCAGCACCTTCGACTCGGCCCGCCACCTGCGCTCCGACACCGTCAACGGCCAGTTCCAACTGGCCGGCAAGGGCACGGTGTTCACCCACGAGAACGTGCTGAAGGCCTCGGGCAAGCCCTTCGAGGACGTCCTCCAGGGCACCGTCGTCCCCTCCCTGGAGTCGCGGATCCGCGACGGCTGGCGCAGCGGCGAGTCCGACAAGGGCTACGCCAACGGCAAGTACCTCAGCCCGCAGGAGCTGTACCGGGCCGAGTTCGAGGTGCTGCTGAAGGTCAACGGCCGGGACTTCGGGCCGGTCCTGCTCACCACGGAGCTGAGCCTGGAGCAGGTGCACACGGCGCCGCACACGATCGCCCCGAACGAGCGGCACGGCTTCGTGGTGCCGCCGGGGCTGCACGAGCAGGCCCTCACGCCGCCGCCGCACGTTCCCCAGCGGGCCGACGAGCAGGCCGCGCCGCCGCTGCGCCTCGGCCAGTCCGACGTGGTGCTCAGCCTCGGCCGCGGCGACACCGCGGTGCTGCGGACCGTCCTGGACGCGCTCCAGGCGCACACCGGACGGCCGGTGCCCGCGAACGTCGAGGCACTGCTCGCCCGGTCGATCGACGCGTACGGCCTCAAGTCCGCGCTGTCCCGGCTCAGCCGGGGCGGACGGATCCGGGTGCCCCTGGAGTTCGACGGCTGGAAGGGCACGGTCGTGGTCGGGGGCGACCTGCTGCGCCCGCAGCCCCGGGAGGAGCTGCTCGCCTCGTTCGAGTTCGAGTCCGGCAGCCAGCAGCGCACCACCACCGGCACCACCGCGGACCTGCGCACCCGGCTCCGGATCCGCGCCCGGGCGGGGATCACGCTGCCCTATGTCAACCTCACCGGCGAGTACACGCACACCCGGGACTTCGTCAAGGGCATCTCGATCGACCGGGTGGGCGGCACCAACAGCCGGGGCAAGAGCGTCGAGCCGGCCCGGCTCACCGACGTGGACGCCGTGTTCACGGTCACCTTCGAGACGAGCAAGCGGTCCCACGCGATCGCGCCGCCCGCCCCCGTCACGGCGTCGGCCGTGGTGGCCGCGCCCCAGCGCGTCCGGGAGGCGGTCCCGCGGATGCTGCCGACCCACCGGCTCGGCTCCTCCGACGTGATCACCGCCGTCCACCTGAACCAGGACCGCAGCGGAACGGTGCACGACCTGGTCCTCGGTCTGGGTGCCACCCTGTTCGGGAACGGGGGCCACACCGTCGCCGACTTCCTGGGCAAGGACTGGACGGGCATGGCGCGGAAGCTGTCCGCGAGGCTGGACTTCGACCGGTTGCAGATCCAGCTCAAGTCGGTGATGGCCGGCCACCCGCTGGTCGTGGAGCACGGCCGGAGCACGGCGGTGATCACCGCCGAGGTGGTCCAGTTGACCCCGACCGGGCGGCCGCCGCAGGTCGAGTTCAACATCGGGAACAGCCACCAGACCTCGCTCACCAGCTCCGACGGCGGGACCAACACCGGCGGCGGCAGCGGTCACGCGTTCACCGGCGGCCTCTACGTCACCGGCGACCCGGCGGGCACCGGGGTCGGACCGGTGGGCGGCCCCACCTTCACCTACGCCAAGGGCGTGGACCGGCTGGAGCACGGCAACGACTCCAGCAGCAGCGGCACCGCGATCAAGAGCAAGGTGGCCGCGGTGGCCCACCAGGCCGCGGTGGTGCTGAAGATCCGCTTCGAGCACGAGCCGGTCGTCCTGCTGCACCCGGCCGACGCCATCCGCCCCGACCGCGTACCCCGGCCCTCGGACGACGACCGGTCGGTGCTCGGCAAGGTCAACCGGAGCCTCACCCGGATCGGCGACCAGCTGACCGGCCTCGGCCGCTACCGGCGCACGCTCGTCGAGGCCACCATCCACGCCGACGTGCTGATGGAGACCGGCCGCGACGAGGCCGTCGTGCCGTCGCGCTACGGCGCCCCGAAGACCGGGTTCCCGTCACTGCGCCCGCCCGAGGAGGTCGGCACGAGGGTGCTGCGCAGGCCGCCCGAGTCCCTGTTCCGGGAGGGCGTGCGGGACGTCGGGATCCTGCGCTGGATCGACGACACCTCCGGCGTGCGGGACCTGCTCACCGTGTTCGGGCCGCGCTTCTTCAAGAAGGGCACCTGGTCCTGGCTGGAGTCCGTCGCCCGCAACACCCACAGCCACGCCCAGCTGTCCGCGCTGTTCGGCTCGGTCTCCCGGGGACGGGACGTCCAGCACTTCGAGGACGGGCCGGACCGCGACGTCCTGGCACCGGGCGGCCGGAGCATCACCACCCCGTCGGTCGGCAAGCGTTTCCTCGTCGACGACGCCGACGTGACGGCCACCGTCTCGATCGTCCAACTGGAGTACCAGCGCGACAACACGGCCGCCGCGATCAGCCCCGCCAACGACAGCGGCGGCGGCGGACGGCACACCCGACTGGACTGGGGCCAGTGGAACCTCCAGGTCCAGGGCGGGGCCAAGGCCGGACTGGACGGCGGCGTCGACCTCACCGGCCTGCTCACCGTCGGAGGCGGCAAGCGGTGGCGCGAGGGGCCGTCCACCGGGGCCTCCGGCAAGATCGTCGCCGGGGCCAAGTTCCCCGAACCGACCGCCCGCTACACCGGCTACGCCGAGGTCGAGGTCACCTTCCGCGACGGCGACCGGACCCTCACCGAGAAGGGCCTCGTCCCGATCGAGATGGAGGTGCCGATCGGCGAGACCACCGAACTGACCTCGGCCGGCCACCAGCGGGTGCTCTTCACCGCCCTGCACCCCGAAGGCGAGACGACCCATCGCAACTCCGTCTCCGACGCCGTCGCCGACCTGCTCGCCACCCCGCTGGCGGGCGCCGGCGACAGGGTGCACCTGCTGGCCGACCCTAACGAACGCGACACGCCCGCCTACCACGACCTGGTGGAGGCACTGCGCGTGCTCCCGCACGACGACCCGTACTTCACCATGGTCTTCCACGGCCGGCCGGAGGACGGCGCCCCGCTCCTGCACGGCGAGGAGGTGACCCCGGAGCAGTTCGCGGGGGCGCTGCTGCGGCTCGCCGAGGGCGGCCAGTGGCAGGGCGAGCCGCTGCGGTTCCTGTCCTGCAACAGCGCGGTCGGCGGGGCGGGCTCCTTCGCGGGCAGGACCGTGCAGGCCCTGCACGAGCAGCTCGCCGCTCGCCGGGCCGAGGCCGCCCTCGGCGGGCAGCCGCTCAGCGAGAACCTGGCCCGCCTCACCGACCTGGTGGCCTTCGCCGGCAACGGCTCGGTCTACCTCACCGTCGGCAACGACCCCCGGGCCGTGGTGGCCCGCACCGTCGGCTTCACCGCCGACGGACGCCCCCTGGTCGACGGCCCCGGCGACTGGCTGCGCCTGCACGTCGAGGAGGACCAGGTCCGCACCACCGCGCTCGGCCAGGAACTCCTCCACGAAGGCCAGGAGCGGGTGCCCCTCGCCACCGAGGACGACCCGATCGACCCGAACCAGCCCGCCCCGGTGCGGCTGCTCGACGAGGAGGACGTCGCGCCGGTGGTCGAGGAGCAGGCGGACCACGATGCCGAGCCGGTGGTGGAGGACCCGGCGCCGGTCGTGGTACCGGTCGCCGGTCACGGTGCCGCGCCGGTCGTCGAGCAGGACGTGGCGCCCGCCGCCCCGCCGGTGGGGCCTCCGACGTGGCAGGTCCAGCGGAGGCGCGCCTGGGCCCTGCTCCAGCCGGAGCCGGAACCGCAGACGATGCCCGGACCGAAGACGGAGCAGGAGACGGCGGCGGAGAACGCGGTCAGGGCGGCGAACCTGAGGCGGCTGGCCTACGACTACGGGACCGGGGCGGACGCCCTCACGGCGCTGACGGCCCGGTTGCGCGAGCGCCCTGCCGGCACCGACGCCACCGTGGCCGTCACCCGACCGGACGGTCATGACGCGTTGCTGACCCTCCGCCTGCACGAGGACGGCTCACTGAGGCTCGTGCGGCCGGACGGAGGCGAAAGGCCCGTCACCATCCGCACGGACGAGGCGGAACCGACCACCCGGATCCTGGAGGTCCCTGCCGAGGCCGACGGCGCCGAGGCACCCCTCCTCCAGGAGGCGGGCCGGGTCACGTCCGAGACCCATCTGTGGGTGACGATGTCGAACGACCACGTGTCGGGGGAGGCGCTGACCCGACTCGGAGCGAACACCTACACCATCAGGGCGGAGAACTCCGGTGACATGTACCACATGCGCGCCGCCCTGATCGCCCACCCGGACCGCGCGTTGCTGGTGTGGAACGTCAGCGAGTCGACCAGGAGGCAGGTTGAGGGGATCATCAACCTGCACGACGACCTCTTCACCCAGGGGCGCAGGATCCACTACACGACGGAAACGAGGCTTCCCACCGGCCAGTCCTGGCGGAACGAGACGGCGGCCTCGGAGGACATCGCGACGCGACTGACGAGGAGTGTCGTCGGCGACCACATGAGGCTGACCGACAGGATCCTGCCGAGGCAGCGCAGGTTCCCGTCGACCAATGACCAACTCGCCCTCATGGTAAGGAAACTGACGGAGATTCAGGCTGACGTGAGCCGCTATCGCGGCCGGGGCGAGGAGGGCGGGGAGCTCTCGCTGCGGGCGGCCCGCATCGCGGAACTCGGCGATGCCTACGGGCACTACACCGAGGAGGAGGCGGAGGCCTTCCAGCAGGACCTGGAGAATCCGGCACTGGGGCGCTTCGAGCCGGGGCAGAACTACGTGATCGTGACGTACCGGGACAGCGGCCACAGCAACCGTGCCGGCGCCAACGCGCCGGCGCTCGACACCGGGCTGGAGGGAGTCCGCCAGATCATCGAGCAGGTGCAGGAAGCGGCCAACGGCCGCTTCCGGGTCGTCGTGATGGGCGAGGAGCCGGCGGAGTGGTCCGGGCCGGCCCTGCAGAACTACTGGAACTGGCCGTCGGTCGGAAACCGGCGCAAGGAACTCGCCCTCCTGAGGTACCTCGCGGACGAGTACAACATCGTCGGCGCGGTCGGCATGCGCAGCGGCGTCATGGACGAGCTCGCCTTCGCCGGGATCAAGGTCATCTCGATCGACATCAGCCCACACCGGAACGAAGGGGACGGGATACCGAACCTCAAGCAGTCCAAGGGCTGGACCCGCGGCCTGCGGTTCGAGGAGGCGTACGAGCGGAACTACGGTCGGGCGTTCGTCACCGATCCCAGGCCGGAGGACACCACCTACGCGGCACCGGGCGCCACCACCCCGGTCCCGTTCCCCGGCCGGTTCAGTGCCGATGACGTCCTGACAATCCGCAGCGCCGTCGAGTTCTACCTCGTGGACGACCCGGACTCCGCGGGGTTCCGGCACGATTCCCACCCGCACGAGCGGCTCCGCGTGGAGGCCGCCCTGGACCGGCTGGGACCCGTCGCCACCATGACCGGCCTCCAGCTGGCCCAACGGACCCTGCCCTACCTGCGCGAGTTCAGGGAGTTCAAGGCGCGGATCCCCGAGGTGTGGGACCTGGTGGAACCGAGGCTGATGGAGGCGGAGGACGCGGCCGCCGACTACCAGAACCGGGCCGCCGAAGCCTGCCGGCAGGCCGTGGCCGACTTCCCGGAGGGGCTGACGGCCCTCGGCGTCACCGCGGCGTCCGACCTCCTGGCGAAGGTCGGGCCCGGCCCGCTCAGCGCGCAGCACCCGATCGAGGAGGTCGGTGCGATGTTCATCGAAGAGATCCGGACGGCACTCCGGAAGGCACTCCCGAAGGGGGCCACGCCCGCGGTCAGGGAGTGGATCACCAATGCGAGCCCGGAGCAGCTGCGGACCGTCCTCAGGCGCTGCCTGGAGGTGTACGGCGGGCTCCCGTAGGAGAACGGGACGGGCCCCGGCCGGAGG